>JBGCEN010000367.1:0-11633 GCA_045106435.1 Rhodothermales bacterium | reverse complement strand
AAATCGATTAAATCAAGCATTGCTTCCCGCGCAGGGGAGTCGGGGAAATCGAGTAGAATGGCGCGTGCTTCGTCTGCATGCGCGTTCATTTTATTCTTCGCGTAGGCTATGCCGCCTTGTGCCGTCACAAATTCAGCAACTTCGCGGATATCCTGTTTGCTTTTCTTTTTCTTGCGCACAATGCGCATGATCCGTTTATGATCATCTCCTGAAGCCTGTTTCAAGGCATAAATAAGGGGGAGGGTCATCTTCTTTTCCTGAAGATCTATACCAAGCGGTTTACCTACATCTTTGATTCCATAATCGAAGAGGTCATCCCTGATTTGAAAAGCAACGCCCAGCTTTTCTCCCATGATTTTCATTTGGGAGACGATTGTTTCGTCGTCTGTTACACTACTCGCACCACAAGCCGTACAGGCGGCAATTAAAGACGCTGTTTTGTCGGAAATGATCGAGAAGTAGGTTGACTCGTCGATGTCTAGCAGCCGGGCTTTTTGGATTTGCAAGAGCTCTCCTTCACTCATCCGCTTTACTGCGTCCGAAAGAATATGGAGCGACTCGTAGTCTTTATGATCAAGGGCAAGGAGCAATCCCCGGCTCAGTAGAAAATCGCCGAGAAGTATAGCGACCTTGTTTTTCCAAAGCGCGTTGATAGAAAACATACCCCGCCGGCGGTCTGCGTCATCTACCACATCATCATGGATAAGGGTAGCTGTGTGCATCAATTCAACGAGCGCTGCACCCCGATACGATTTGTCGGTTACTTCACCGCAAATTTTAGCAGACAAAAGAACCAGCAGGGGACGGATGCGCTTGCCTTTCTGACGGATCAGGTAGCGTAAAACCTTATCCAGTAAGCTTATATCCGATTTTACAGATCCCTTGAAGTACTTCTGGAATGTCGCTAATTCCTCCTGCACCGGTTGCTGGATAGCCTTAATCGTCGGGACCTTTTTGGTGGCGCGATTCGCAACTCGGGTGGCTGTTTGTGTAGCTGGGGATGCCGTCATATCCTATTTTCAAAAAAAATTGAAAACTCAAAAAACTATACCCAGAAGCGAAAAATAAGTTTAGGGCGTGTTGAGATTTTTCTTCTAGTTGAATGTCAACGCGTTCTAACTACAGGAAAACCATTATCCAAATCGATAGGGTCTATTTCTTAAGAGATAGAGGAAAAAAGGGACGCCACAGATGGCCGTTACAATGCCAATGGGTAATTCTTGTGGTTGCAGCAAGGTGCGAGACAATATATCAGCCCAGATCAGAAAAATTCCGCCCACAAAAAAAGAAACGAGCACCACCCTTTGATGACGAATACCTACTATAGAGCGAACCGCGTGGGGGATGATTAATCCCACAAACCCAATGGCGCCGGCAGATGCGACGAGCATGCCGGTTAAAAACGTTGCCATGAGAATGAGTAGTTTCTTGAATAACTCAACAGGAATACCCAAATGAAGCGCTGCTTCCTCGCCGAGTAACATCGAATCGAGCGGCCTGGAAAAGAACAACAGCGCCATTAATCCCGAAAGGCTGGCGATTGCGGGTAAAAGCAGCGTATCCCAACGCGCACTGGCAAAAGAGCCCAATAGCCAGAACATCACCGTTTTCATTTTTTCCAGCTCAGGTGATGCCAGCGTAGCAAATGTACTGATAGCGCCCATGAGCGCAGACATGGCGACGCCGGCCAGGAGTAACCGTGTTACCTCTACATGCTGCCCTTTTTTTGCAATCATGTACACTACAAGCATGGTGAGTAACGCACCCAGGAAGGCTGCAAGCGGCAAGGTGAGGGCAAGAGACAGGACGGGTGGTAGAAATCCCAAATAGAACAATGAAGCGCCGGCTGAAGCGCCGCTTGATATGCCCAGAATATAAGGCTCTGCCAGCGGATTACGAACCAGTGTTTGCATGGCTACACCAACAATAGACAGGCCCCCGCCCACAAGAAACGCAAGTAAAACCCTTGGCATTCTGAGCATCCACACGATGTCCATCGTGGTATCTTCAAGTCCTGCCGGCGCTGATTGAAAGAAAAGCCGGGTCAGAAGGGCCTGAAAAACATCAACAACAGAAATGGACGTACTCCCGAGCGCAACGCCCATGCAGAGAGATACAAAGGTAAGCGCAAGTAAGACAGGTAGAGAAATCCAGTTCGATTTCAATAATAAACCGTCGGTGTTGCTAGATGCCTGCATGGAGAAGACCGCTTTCTGTCTCTACAGATGTAGCAAAAAGAGTGGGATGTAAACATCGGGCCATTTCCTGGATACCCGCAAGGAGTCTGGGGCCTGGCCTTAGTACCAGTGATGCCTCTATGTTACAAACACGGTTGTTCAAAATCGCCGGCACATTTCTAAATGCTGGATGATGCGTCAATAATTTTTCGACTCCGTCAAAAGTACCGATAATAACATCAGGTTTTGATGTAAGCACAAACTCTTCGCTTAGTATGGGGGATACCGTATCAATCGTGGCGGTGATGCTCTCTCCGCCGGCCATTTGAATCGCCTCGTGGATGTAGCTGCCGGCGCCAAATGCGTATAACTGATCAGCACCAATCAAAAACAAAGTACGTACAGGAGGCACAGAGGCAACTTGCTCAGCCAGCATGTCTGCCTCAGTTTCCAGTGAATCAGCCACCTTGTTTGCGGATACACGATTTCCTGTGATCTTTCCAAGAACACGCATCACGCGGGGGATGTCCTGCCATGCCTTAAAAGAGAAGTACAAAACAGGCAATCCAATGGATGTGAACTGGTCTGCATCTTTGGGATTGTTGATGGCATCCGTTGCCACAAGAAAATCCGGTGCCAAGGCAACCAGCGCCTCAAAATCCATCGGATACGAGCTGAATTTGGGCAGTGAAGCTATTTGCGGGGGATAATCATCCGAGACGCTTACACCAGCCACCTGGGGGCCTGCACCAATGGCGTAGAGTAATTCTGTTAGATTTGGTGCAAGCGGTACGATGCCGACAGGTTTTTGCTCAATGGTTTGTTGTCTGCCGGCGTCGTCTGTAATTGTAAGTGTTTGAAATGCTTCTGTTGATGACGATGTGTTATCGTCCGTGGGAGGCCGTTTTTCTGTTGCTTTGCCACATCCAAACAGTAACACAAGCAGCAAGATGGGCATTCGGTAAAACGGCATGCGGTGAGGAGCTCATGTCTCTGAAAGATGAAAAACATACATAATCATCCCGTACCTTTCTGTTCCCTTTTATGAATGCGCATGAAGAATGAGAATAACCTGCATTTTGAATCCGTCCGCCGGCAATGGCCGGGCCGGGAAAAGCAACCTGAAGATGAAGACCTTGCTGAAATCAGCAGGATTGGACGCGAAGGTTATTACAACAAAAGATGCGATACATTCAAAACAAGTAGCAAAAGAAGCCGCAATTACATCAGACATTGTTGTTGCGGTAGGGGGAGACGGGACGATTCATCAAGTTGCAAACGGGATTATTTGCAGTGAATCAAACGCAGTGCTCGGAATCATCCCCTTTGGCACAGGAAACGATTTTGTGAAGATGCTTGATATACCCTTTCACTTAGAATCTGCAATAAAAATACTTGCTAAAGGGAAACGAAAAGTGGTAGATTATGGTACAGTTCATTATCGTACCAAAAGCGATGACGGAGCATGTTTTTTCTTAAACACGCTCGGGATTGGGTTTGATGCAGAAGTGGGTCACCGCGCGTCATCATTCAAGGTGCTGCCTGGGGTTTTAGCTTATCTTGCGGCACTCTTTAAAACACTTCGTGCGCTTCGATATACAGAAGCACAAATTATACTAGACGACAATTCTGAAAACCTGTTCTATCAAGGGCGGTTTTTGCTTTCATCCGTTGGTAATGGGAGTACTTCGGGGGGACTCTTCAAACTGACACCCAACGCAAAGATTAATGATGGTTGGTTCGACGTATGCGCAATAGATAGCATTTCGGTGGGGAGGCTTCTGCTTAGTATTCCCCGTGTGCTAAGAGGGACGCATGTTAATATGAGACAGTATCATGCCGGCAGAGCAAAAAAAGTGGCCATACAACTTCTTGATGACGCTTTTCGTGTGACTACAGCTAGTGGATTACCCGTACATGCAGACGGGGAAATTTTAGCACACGATGTACATCGGCTGGAAGTTCAAATTGTAGAGAAAGGCATTTCTGTAATAGTACCTTGAAAGGGTAGCGAATCCTGTGAAAAAGAGAATTTATATTGTTGATGATGAACCCAAGATTGGCGAGCTGTTTGTAAACGTACTCAAACGAGACGGTTATGAAGCACAGTCATTTGTTAGCCCTCAGGCTTTGCTTGAGCGCATAGAAAAAAGCGAATGTCCTGATCTGGTCCTTACTGATTTGATGATGCCTGAAATGAATGGCATCGAGCTGATCGAGTCGCTTCAGCTTAAGGAAAAGATGCTGCCTGTCATTATTATGACAGCACATTCTTCAATCCAGACCGCAGTAGATGCGATGCGCCATGGCGCGTTTCACTATCTGCAAAAGCCGGTAAATCTGGAAGAAATGCGGACATTGATTGGCAAGGCGCTGAACATGTACGACATGAAGCCGGAAAACAAGGTGCGTCGCACAAAGCAGCAGGCCAAATATCCGATTGAAGGTTTGCTCGGTGAAAGTCCGGCCATCATTAAGGTGCGTGAAACGATTGACACCCTGAAAGATGTGCCCAATACAACCGTATTGATTCGGGGAGAAACGGGGACTGGAAAAAACCTGGTCGCAAAAACGATTCACTCCAATTCCGTATACAACGCCGGCACCTTTGTAGAAATTAATTGTGCAGCCTTGCCGGATAATTTGCTGGAAGCAGAGCTGTTTGGGTACGAAAAAGGTGCATTCACGGATGCCCGGGATGCAAAGCCCGGATTACTCGAAGTAGCAGATAGCGGTACGCTATTTCTCGATGAGATTGACTCCATGAGCATGGCACTTCAGGCAAAATTGCTCTCTTTTCTGGAAAGCCGTACGTTTCGCCGGCTTGGTGGCGTAGAAGAGCTCCGGGTTACAACCCGTATTATTTGCGCAACAAACGCTGGTTTGGAAGAAAGCGTAGCCAAAAAAGAATTTAGGAGAGACCTGTTTTATCGCATTAATGTGGTCAACTTGCATCTGCCTCCTTTACGTTCAATGAACAAGGACCTCCTGGTTATTGCCACCAATTTGTTGACCCACTTCAATGAAGAATTTGGCCGGTCAGTCAAAGGATTTACCAAAGCTGCTTCCGAAAAATTATGCGCGCACACCTGGCCTGGAAATGTTCGCGAACTCCGAAATGTGATTGAACGTGCGATCATTTTTGTGCAATCCGAAGAACTTGATGCGGACGAATTGGAAATAGCCGCCCCGGGTGATTTTATCGATTGGGGAGATGCAAGTGGATTGTTCAGGTATGAAAGCGGCGGTACGTTGGAAGACCTCGAAAAGCGGTACATTCGACATATTCTGGAAACGAGTGATTCGAGTTATGCGGAAGTAGCGCGTATATTGGGTATCTCCAAAAAAACACTATGGGAGAAACGCAAGCGTTATAGTCTGGATGAAGAAGCTGAAAATCTTGAAGAAGTTGCCAGTTAAGGTGCAACTTTATAGTTTTTCCAGAGATGAATCATTCAGTGCAACGAGGCCGGCGTTTGTGTTCAAAGAATCTTGTTGTACATTTCAGGGTTTTTTATTCGATATTGCCCTGTAACCAGTACGCGTAGACAATCAGCCGGCGTGACGCTGCTGATGTTGATTGTTTACACTGGCTAAGACCCGCTACTTGTAAAGAGCAACCCGCTAATCGATGTATATGCGATATTGTTTTACCTGCCTTTTTATTGCGCTTTTGTTTTCGGCCTGTTCTAGTTCAGGCGGAACTGTTGTTGAAGAAAATGGAAACCGCGCACCTACCTTCGAAGAGGTTTTACAACGTCTTCCTGAAACTGAAACCTTTGACGAAGCATCTTATCCAACCCAGCCTCCTGTAGTAGAAGTTGTGGTGGAGCATGATGTGCCTGAAGATTTACTGGCCGGCAGTGTCGGTCGTAACACGTCGGGGTTACAAAGAGGCTGGCGTATTCAGGTGGTCTTTGCGCGGGAGAAAATGGTAGCAGATCAGGCCGTAGATGAAATGACCGGCTGGCTGTCAAACATGCGACGTTCAAACCCCGATCTCAATGTGTTTCAGCAGCCATTGCCCGTGTATAACGTGTATCTACAGCCCTATTTTCGCGTGCGAATAGGTGATTTCACCAGTAGAGAGGTCGCGCAAGAGATGCTGGATGCCATGATCGATGATTACCCCAGGGCTTTCATCATGGTAGATCAGATTAATGTGCCTCGTTAGAGGAGCTATTGTTTCTACCGTAACGCTGATTCAAGGGTTGTAGCGGCATCTGTCTTTTCGTCTCTGTATTTCACAATGACGGGGGCGTATAGGGAGAGTCCGTGTTTTTGTCCAAAATCGCCGGCTACAGTTCTTGAGCCGGGTACAACTACTGCACCTTCAGGTACCTCAAGTGGAGCTGAGCCACTGCGTTCAATGATGCGCTCTTTTGCCAGATCATAAATTCTGGTTGAACCAGTAAGAATCACGCCGGGTGCGAGTACAGCACGCGACCGTAAAATGCAGCCCTCGTAAACGCCGCATCCGCCGCCAATAAATACATCATCCTCAACAATTACCGGAAGGGCACCAATAGGCTCTATTACCCCGCCAATCTGAACCGCGGCTGAAAGATGTACGCGTTTACCAACCTGCGCACAGCTCCCCACGAGTGCGTGTGAGTCAACCATCGTCCCTTCATCTACATAAGCTCCAACATTGATATACATGGGAGGCATACAAACAACGCCCGAAGCTACGTAGCTCCCTGTGCGTATCGATGAGCCGCCGGGTACCAGGCGGACGTTATCTGCCAAGGCTAAAGGCTTGACGGGATACGTATGTTTGTCAAAGAAAGGCAAGCCGGCATCTGATGCTTTAACCAGTTTACCCAACTTGAACCCAAGTAAAATCCCTTGTTTTACCCATGCATGTGCTACCCACGTACCATCTGCTTGTCTGGATGCAGACCTGATAGCACCTGTGTTCAGACCGTTGAGTACTTCTACAAAGACATCTTCTGCTTCTTGCAGGTTTGAATCATTGATACCGTTTGCGGCGAGTGCTTCTACTTTTTTCTGGAGGGACATGGGTGGTATGGGTAAGGTGTTCAGGATCGATCTACGTATGGCAGGCAGGTGTATATTGGGCCGTTCAGGGGAGATGCATGAATCTCCCTTGCAGAGCCACGGGCAAGCAGCCAGGTATACATTCAGCAGGCAGGAGAGATTCGTGAATCTCCCATACGGTGCCACAAGAAAGCACACTGCTTACCCTTGTACCATTTCCCCTTTTCGGGCGGTCATACGCCTGTTGGAACCCAGATGTTTTTTATCTGGATGGATTTATAGAGGAACTCCTTGCCGGCGCTTTCTTCATTGCTTTGCCAGTTTCTGGGTACTCCATAGTTGACCCACGTACGTTTCATGTTAGACGTAGAACGCGCTTCGATCTGCCGGCTGCCTTCCTCTGAGCCAAAGTACCACATCGCATCTACATCCTCGTGCTCGACAAGTGTTTTAGATAGATGATCTTTATCGCCCGTGACAATATTGACAACGCCGCCCGGGATGTCGGAGGTGTCAATGACTTGATAAAGATCTGTGGCAAGCAGGGGAGCGGTCTGTGATGGGACAACAACCACTGTATTGCCACGCGCAATGGCCGGCGCTACAAGCGATACAAATGCAAGCAGGGGATTGTCATCCGGGCATGCGATGCCGATCACGCCTAGATAATCATGATGCGCAACGACAATGCCTTGCAGGGTCGTTTCCTGGACGGAGCCACCAAATTTGTCGGACCATGCGGCGTAGGTAAATAATCGTTCGATACTCAGGTCTACTTCCGCTTTGGCAGCTTTTAGCGATTGGCCCGTAAGCGCTCGCAATCTGGACACCAGCTCATTTGAACGAGGGGCGATGTTCTCTGCCAGATAGTAGAGAATCTGCGCCCGATTGTGTGGTGTTCTATCAGCCCAGCCACGTGCACCGTGTGCGGCTTCTACGGCATTTCGGATGTCTTTTCGATTCCCATCACCCACATAGCCGGCGAGTGCCCCGGCTTTTGTCAGTACAGGCCGGCTGTAGTTGCCATCCGGGCGTGCCTGCTTGCCGCCGATATACATTTTTGCCGTACGATCAATTGCGGCTTCGCCATTGGTCGCTGGTGAAGGTAATGCTGCGGGGCGTTCCAGTACATAATCTCCCCAGCTTCCGTTGGTCTTTTTTCCATTCGTTGAGATGGCTGAAACAGCAGGCCGGGCGCGCTTCGCCCATGCTGGACGTACATATTCGAGCAATCCTTCTTTTCCGCCTTCTCTGCCGTACCCGCTTTCTCTGTAGCCACCAAAGCCAGCCGCTGCATCAAACAGATTTGTACAGTTTATCCAAACACTGCCGGCCTTCACTTTATGGGCCACCTCCAGTGCGACATTGATGTTCTCTGTCCAGATACTTGCCGCTAACCCGTACCGCGTATTGTTGGCAAGCTTGATACCTTCTTGCGGTGTTCTGAAGGTCATAGCCGTTAATACAGGGCCAAAGATCTCTTCCTGTGCGACCGTTGAGGCGGGGGATACATTGGTAAGCAGCGTGGGGGGGTAGAAACATCCCTCTTTGGGAAGCTCGATTTCTGGCTGAAACAAGGTGGCGCCTTCAGCTACCCCTTTCTTGACCCACCCATCAATCGTTTTGTATTGAACTGGATCAACAACGGCGCCCAGATCTATGGCTTTGTCCAGACTGTCGCCGGCACGTAGTTTAGACATGCGCAGTCGAAGCTTGGCCAGGAAACGCTCTGCAATGCTTTCCTGTACGAGTAGTCGGGAGCCGGCGCAGCAAACCTGGCCCTGATTAAACCAGATCGCATCAACGATGCCTTCTATGGCCCCGTCATCGTCTGCATCTTCAAAAACAATAAAAGGCGATTTGCCGCCAAGTTCCAGCGATAGTTTTTTGCCTGTACCAGCCGTTGCTTTTCGAATAATGCGTCCAACGGGCGTAGAGCCTGTAAAAGCAATTTTGTCGATGTCGTCATGATTGACGATCAATGCGCCGGCTTCATCTCCACCCGTTACAATGTTTACGACGCCTTTGGGCAAGCCTGCTTCCGCTACAATCTCTGCAAACAACAACGCCGAAAGAGGTGTGTAGGGGGCCGGTTTTAATATCACAGTGTTGCCCATGGCAATGGCCGGCGCAATTTTCCACGCGAGCATAAGCAAGGGGAAATTCCACGGAATAATCTGACCCACAACGCCAACAGGCTGATAGCCAGCCATCTCTGAATCCATAAGCTGTGCCCAGCCGGCGTGATGGTAAAAGTGCCGTGCCACCAGCGGGATATCAATATCACGCGATTCCCGAATGGGCTTGCCGTTGTCCATCGACTCTATCACAGCAAAAAGCCGGGCGTGTTTTTGAATGCCGCGTGCAATCGCATACAGATATTTTGCACGTTCATGCCCGCTGGTTTTACTCCATGTGTTAAAGGCGCTTCTTGCAGACTTCACTGCGGCATTTATATCCGTTTCGTTTGCATCCGAGATGGAAGCCAGCTTTTTCCCCGTGGCCGGATTGTGTACGTCAATCGTGGTTTTGGCAGCCGCTTTTTTCCACGCGTTGCCAATGAAGTGCCTGAATTTGCGTTTATGCTGGTCGAGCCAGGCGTTCGCCGTTGCTGGGGATTCCGGTGCAGGTCCGTAGGCCATGGATTCGAAGAGGGAGGTGATTTTCATGGTGGCTTAGGGTTTTATGGATGGCAGCGTGCTATGTGCTTTGATTCGGGCATGTTGCTATCCCATGGGCTGATGATGCGCTGCGGCGTATCGGCCGGTGGCGTGATGGGAGAGCTGTCGCTCGATGTCTGTAAGCAGGCTGCTTGCGCCGAAACGGAATAGGTGGTTGTTGAGCCAGCCATCGCCGAGTTCTTCCTTGATGAGTGCCAGCCAGAGCAGGGCTTCTTTGGCTTTACGGATACCGCCGGCTGGCTTGAACCCAACGATCTGCCCCGTACGGTCGTGGAAGTCGCGAATCATCCGTGTCATCACGAGGCCAAACGGTATGGTTGCGTTCACCGGTTCTTTGCCCGTTGAGGTTTTGATAAAGTCTGCGCCGGCCATCATCGTTACTTTGCTGGCTTTGGCTACATTCCACAAGGTGCCCAGTTCTCCCGTAGCAAGGATGGCTTTCATATGGGCATCTCCGCAGGCATCACGCATTTCTACAGTCTCATCATACAGCGCTTGCCAGTTTCCGTTGAGCACGTGTTCACGTGTGACCACTATGTCAATCTCCCGTGCACCATCAGCCACCGACGCTTTGATCTCCTTGATGCGTTGTTTGTAAGGACTCAGGCCGGCTGGAAATCCCGTTGAAACTGCTGCCACTGGAATGTTGGTGCCTTCCAGCGCAGCAACAGCATCCACCACGCGCGTATGATACACGCAGACGGCACCGACGGTAAGATTCAAAGATTCGATACCAAGAGCCCGTACAAGTTCAGCGCGCAAGGGCTGGCGTGCTTTGGCGCAAAGCCGGCGCACATTGCCGGGGGTATCATCTCCAGAGAGCGTGGTTAAATCGAGACAGGTAAGGGCTCTGAGAAGCCAGGCAGCCTGCCATTCCTTTTTCACAGACCGCCGGCCGGCCAGTGTGGCTGCACGCCGGCGAATGGCGCTCGGGTTGATATGCGTGTCACGCACCCAGCCCAGATCAAGCTCGGTGCCGGTGTTGCGTTGAAGTTCAGTGGTGATCATGGTCTCATGGGTTGTTGTTAACCATGAGACTGACGGGTGTTTGCTGAGGTTTCGGGATTCGCGCCGGGGCTTTGGGATAGATTGCGTCAAACCCGTCGGGTCTGGGGCGAAGTTGCTTCAAATTCCTTGTTGGATCTGGTGGTGTATTGCTTTAAGAAAACGCGGGGTTATGAAGACCCAACGGGTTTATTTGCCAGACTTAATCCCTCAGGGGGCAATCACTCGTAATCGAGTACATCGGCTGGGATGGGGCGGCCCGGGCATACAGGTTTGTAGTCTTCTCCGGGGAAATATTGATCCCACTCAGCTTGCGTAAAATTACGGGCAATCATCTCACATGCGCGCTTTACGAGCACTTGCGTATCAACGGGCCACACCTGTGCTGTGTTGTCGGCGCTAGCGTAGGCGATGAGCTCGCCATTGGGGCTGAATGCTACGCTAATGACGGTTTGTTCATGATTAATGCGTGCGATTTCCGTTCCGTCGCTGATGCGTGTGACGCGTGCTGTGAATGGCTTTTAAAAGGAGATCTGTATTTGCCTCTTCACGTAAATCAATCCACGTGTTGAGTCCCAGGAAGCCAAGCGTAGGGTCGTTGTTGCCCGGCAAAATGACGGGAATAACGCGATAGGTTGATTCGCCGGCTTGTTTGTCCAACGCGAGGTTTTTCTCCCGTTGCTGCCAGGAGCCAAATCCATTGGGTCCGACAAACACACAAGCGGATTTACTCTGGCTTATTTTCTGCTCCAGCTCATTTTGCCAGGAT
>JBGCEN010000366.1:0-13210 GCA_045106435.1 Rhodothermales bacterium | reverse complement strand
CTGAACGAGCTGATCTGGCTCAGTTACAAAGGAGTGATCGCGGAGATAATCAAAACCGAACTCGTTGTTGGTACCATAGGTGATGTCCGCACGATACGCGGCGCGCCGGCCTTCTGAATGCGCCTCATATTTGTCGATGACGTCAACGGTGAGGCCAAGGTATTCATAGAGTGGCCCCATCCATTCTGCATCACGCTGTGCAAGGTAAGGGTTCACAGTAACCAGGTGAACGCCACGGCCAACGAGTGCATTAAGATATACTGGGGCGATAGCTACCAGGGTTTTACCTTCCCCCGTTTTCATTTCAGCAACGCGGCCCTGATGGATCGCAACGCCGCCGAGTAACTGGACATCGTATTGGACCATGTCCCACGTTACAGTTGTGCCGCCGGCTTCCCATGTTTTGCCCTTCATCCGCTCACAAGCCACCTTAACTACGGCAAATGCTTCAGGGAGTAGTGCATCTAATTCATCATCTACAACTTCCAGCCATTCTTCATCCAGTTCGTCGTACTCGTCTGAAAGGCTTTGCCACTCATCCAGACTAAGTGCAGCTGCTTCAGCTGTTTGTCCATCTCCTCCGGTTGGTGTTTCAGATACACCACGGCGCATCTCTTCACGGATTTCTTCCTGCCGTTTTTCGATGTCTGATACGGCTTCTTTAATGCGCCCTTTAAATTCAGCAGTTTTGCCTTGAAGTTCTGCTTCGGATAACCGTTGAATTGCTTCCAGGTGTGCGTTTATCTCTTCAACAAACGGCCAAAGTTTTTTAAGATCGCGATCATTAGAGTCGCCGCCGAATAGTTTCTGAACAAATTTGATCATGATTCAGGGAAAAATACGTATAGTGCGTGCCAAGTTGGCAGATATCTGTCAATTAATGGGTAATACCTGCCAGTAGCGGTAGCCGGAGTCACTCCTCTGTGGCATTTAAGTGACGAAACGGATAAGTCAAAAAATGCACCAATTCTAGCGTAATAAAAGTTTAAGGTTTCAGGTTTGCAGTTAACTCACAAATAATGAATATGTAGAGCTTCCGTACGGGGAAGTTCCGACGTTGTTTTAACCTGGGGTGTGTGGACAATTAACTTGCAAAATGCATTTCGCGTCCTTTTTGCCCCCGATGCGCTGCATCGAACTCAAAAAGCGCCTTGATCTAACAAAAATGCCATCGAATGCTCTTTTCCCTGCTAATTGTCCACACATCCTAAACAAGCACGGGGGTGCAAGGTGAATAGAGCGATGTACTAAAACACCTGCGCTAAACACTTGCACCCCCGTCGAAAAAGATCAATTGATCTTCAATAGCAGGAAGTGTCCTGTATGAATGTCTGTTGATCCTCTATTACTGATCTTCTGCTTTGTTAAGCTCAAGATCGAGGATAATTTTGACATTTTCTGAAACAACCAGGCCACCGGCCTCGGTTACGCGGTCCCACTTCAGATTGTAATCAAATCTGTTGATCGTTGTTTCAGCTTCAAAACCAGCTTTCTCTGTATCTCCCATGGTGCCGGCGCCAAGAAACTCAGCCTCAAGCACTACTTCTTTGGTGATGTCGCGGATGGTAAGATCACCTACCAACTCAAATTCGGCGCCATCAATGTTGCGTACAGCTTTGCTGACAAACTTCATTTCCGGGAATTCTTCCGCATTGAAGAAATCATCTGATTTCAGGTGACCGTCTCTGCGATCAATTCCTGTGGAGATGCTTGCAATCTTGACAGACGCAGTAGCTTGCAGGGTGGATAGATCTGCTAGGTCAAGAGTTACTTCGGTCTCATAATCGCTAAAAAGACCGTTGACATTTGTGATGCCAAGGTGGCGAACTTTGAAACCGATCTGTGAGTGTGCTTTGTCAGCAACATATTTGGTCATCGCCGGCTTGTCGCCAGTTTTTTCCGGATCTGCTTCAAAAGAAGCCCCTGGAAGTACAATGAGACCCATAAGTGTGAGGGCCAATAAAATTGTAAGGTGTTTCAAGGCTAATTTCCTTTGTGTCGTTTATAAAAAGGTCGTTTAATACTGATTGGTTGCAATGTGTTAATGTGTGTTACAACACGAAAAATTATTTCTGGTTTCCGCTGTGTATGTAAAATCACATTAACAGTTTGTTAAATGAGTGCGTGCGCCGGCTCCTTTTTCATGATTAACGCCTTTTGAAGGGTCGTATCAAGCGGCAGGCTCTCGCGGATCTGGATCAGATGCCGGCTGGTCGAACAGTAAGAAATGCTTTGGTTCACGTATTTTCTTTCGGCCAGAAAATATCCTCACATGATTATATTGGGCGTGCCGTGTTGGACTGGTAAGTGAATGATGATACGCAAGGGGAACTGCTGTGTGGAAAAGGGTATATCATGCTATACTGTTCACTGTTTTAAAAATAACCGTTTTAAATGTACTGTTTTTAACTCGGACTGATTAATCAACGGCAAATCTCTTTTATGGTAGAAAACGCTACTAAGAAACTGTTTTCTTTTCATTATTACAGACAGCGTGCACGATGCGCACTAAATCTTTGAACAGTGTTTTTCTGCGGTATATCCTGACAAATAACCTGGTGCTATGTGCACTGGTATCATCTGTTATTGTGTTGTTTGCAGCGACACCAGCGCAAGTGTATGCCCAGCCCGGAGAGCTTTCCGGATTTTCCTTTCTTCGTCTCGAATCTTCTGCCCGCGCAGCTTCTCTTGGTGGATCGTTTAATGCCATCTATGACGATGACGTAAATACGCTATTCTATAACCCCGCATTGCTTAATGAGCAGATGCACCGCTCCCTCTCTGTTTCTTTTCTCAACCATGTGAGCGATTTACGCGCCGGCTTTCTTGCCTACAGCTTCCATGCAGACCGCATCGGCTCGGTTGGGTTTGGATTGCGATACCTCAGTTGGGGCAGCCTGGACAAAGCAGATGAGCAAGGCAATGATCTGGGTTCGTTCTCTGCAAATGATGTAGCCTTTACTATAGGACTTTCCCGTTTGTACAGTGAGCAAGTTTACGTAGGCGCTAATCTGCATAGCATAATTTCATCGGTAGACTCATACACAGCGTCTGCGCTCGCAGCTGATATTGGTGTGGTCTATCATTCACTCAATGGACAATTTTCTTTGAGCACGTCTATCAATAACATCGGCGTCACATTGAGTTCACTAGGGGCAACCAATGATGAGTTGCCTTTGGATTTTCGCGTAGGCCTTTCGGGCAAATTGCGTCACTTGCCTTTGCTGATTTCTGTTACAGGCTATAATTTACACAACTACGATACCGTCATCGCTGGTTCTACCACACTGGATCGAGTCATGGAGCATATAGCGGTGGGCGGTGAATTTCAGTTCAGCGAAAGTTTTAACCTGCGTTTTGGCTATAACCACCGCCGGCACCAGACGCTAAAACAGAAAAGCCGGCTTGATTTTGCCGGCTTGGGATTTGGCATAGGCATCAAGGTTTCTCGCATTCACTTTGATTATGCGTTTAATTCCTGGTCATCTCTCGGCGGACTCAATCAGTTTACGTTGCGGACTGCACTGTAATTGGAATAAGTGGGATAGAATGCTTGTCAAAGTACTGATCAATCATCTTGCTTGAGCAATGAATCCTCATCTTAAAAAATGCACCGGACTGGTTGTTACTGTCTTATTTGCTGGATGCAGTATTTTGCCTGACGGGAACAGCCCATCAAACACGTACCAACTTGGTGATCCATTCGAATTGCGTCAGGGCGAGTCGTTTGAGATTGATGGCATCACTTCAATCTCATTTATTGAGTTGAAAAGTGACAGTCGATGCCCTGCAGGTGACAATGTCAGATGTATTTGGGAAGGGGAGGTTGAGGCAGCGTTTGGTATCCAACATACGGGCGAAGTTTTCCCTGTCAATTTTAAGGGATTTCCTTATTCGACTGATAGTTTCTGTGAAGAAGAAAGCTTGTTAAAGGAAACGTTTAACAATTACAAAATATTTTTAACCCACATCGATCCTTACCCGACCATCCCTTCACAAGACATAACTTCGAATGACATTGTGGCAAGATTGCAAATCTTTGAGTTGGGAGAAAAGGTAACTACGTGCAATTAGCGTAAAACGATTACCTTATGGGAATCTACAAACGTACCGGCTGTCAGTCGTACAAAATAAACGCCATTTGCCAGTGGGTGGCCGGCTTCATTTAATCCATCCCAAATCACGCGATTGATCCCTTGCTGCAAAGTGCTCCCTGCAATTAATGTCGTCACCTTTTCGCCTAAAATATTAAATACTTCTAAGGTTACGTGGCATGTTTCTGCGAGACTAAAAGAGACGGTTGTGGTCTGAGAAAAGGGATTGGGAAAAGAGGGAGACAGGGTGAAACCATCCTCAGCAATTGTGAAGGTTTCTTTCTGTTGATCAGCAAATGCGGACGTCCCGATCACTATTTTTAGTTTCTGAGGATGTGTAGCAGAACTGTTCACCTGATAGGTGTTGTTTTCCGTAAGATTCTGCGTTGACACCAATTGTTCGTCAAAAAGCACTGCTTCAAGTCCTTCGGGAAGCGAATCAATTCCTTCAAAAGTGAGATCTACAATATGGTCAAACGTTGAAGCCACTTCAAACGACCATGTATCACCTTCTCCAGGCATCGGACGCGCGTCTGTTCTATATGTACTTAGCGGTTGTTGCCAATCGTTGTGAGGGAAATAGACAGAGACATAATCGCCAATAAACGGAGGCTCAGGTTTGTCCATTGGATCCCAGCCCGTTTCGCTGTTTTGATGAAGCACGATCTGATTGGTGTCGCTGAACCCGCCGGCTGTTGCGATAATATGCATCGACCAAATTGCACTGTTGTTGATTTCGCCGTTGTTGATTTCGCCGTTATCGTTCTTGGCCGGCGAGATCATCTCGTCTGAAAAGCCTCTGGTATCTACGTCGAGTTCTAACAGCAAAAGCAGTTCTGTACTTGGGTAGATCCGCAGGGTTTTCGCTGATGCCGTATTGTTGTTTACTGCATAGCCTTCAAAAGGCTTGATCGATGCATTTTCGCCGAGTTCAGTCCATACGGATCCGTTAAAGAAAAGGATGTCGACTGCAGACCCATCATCGAGTACCAGCTGAGGTACTGGAATATCAAAGCTGAACGGGTTGCCTATAAAATTCCATCCGGGCTCAAGTTCAATTTCAAAAGGCTGATCGGTTGATACGCTTTTGCCAGGCCCCGAATCGATGAGTTTATTTTCGTCTTTTACGATGAGCCAGAAGGCAGCACCGGGAGCCAGTGGCTTGGTGTTGGGGAATTCTGGCAGGAGTTCAGGAATTACATTGTCCACAGCTTCGAAAAAACGCCATTTCGATTTCTTATAAGATCCCAGATCATCTTCAAGTACAACGGCCGGACTCGTGGCATCTGCCTGAATTGGAATAGAAAATAACCGGTAGGCATTGGGTGTTGATGAAGCAGCCGGCTGTGGATTTTCGCTTCTAATGCCTTCGCCTGGAACGCTAACTTCTAACGAAAAAGCTGATTTATTGTCCGTTGACTTGTTTGGTGCAATGGTGCTAAATCCATCTTGGTCATGGGCAACCATGGTGTATTCAATACCCCTTTCAGTTACTGCAAAAGCGGGTATTGTGTACTCGAATCTTACACTATCCATTGTTGTCATCTTGGCGCTTAACGAATCAACGCCATCACCGCTTCTTCTGAAGGTAATGTCGACGCTTTCAAGATTGTTATCCTCTACATCTACAAAAACGCGAAATGGTTGATCTTTTACAGGATTTTCTGCAAACCTGGGTTCATCTCCTTCAAACGCGAATTGCGGTTTTGCGTTGAACCTGGCCTTGATTTGGATTTCCGCCGGCCTATTACCCTCAACGCCGTCACTGGCCTGGACGATAAAGGATACAGTGGTGCCGAGTAATTCCGGACCCAGTATATCCGGAAATGTGATGACAATAATGCTTTCAATTTCACTTGGCAACAAATCCCTTAAAATGATATCGAAGAGTGAGATTTCATAGGTTAACACATCTTCCGGATCAACATCTCGAAAAAGATCATTAAGGTTGATCCTTAATTCTGGATACGTGAGATCTGTTGTAGATGGAGCTGTGAGCAGGATGTCAAACGTTGAGCCAACAATAGAAAATGGTTCAGCATTTGAGATCACTTGAGAAAAATAAGACTGTTCATTTGATCGCTTTTCCATTCCGCCTCCAACTGCTGAAACCACGTAGTACAGCTCTCTTGCGTTACCGATTCTGTCATCTTCATAAGTTGTCGTATTGCCCGAGACAGTGGCAATTGGCAAGTCGGACTCAGGTTCTAGCGATCTGTAAATGATGTAGGAGCTTGCGCCGGGCACGGATGTCCAGTTTAAAGTGATTGCATCCCCTGCCTCATTTATTGTGGGCTGGCTTAAAACCGGCGCATTGAGAGATACTGTATAAGATTGCTGATCGGACTCGCTGATGTTGTCAGCCACATCCGTTGCTCTAATACGGAAATTGACGGCAGTGCCGGCTGGGCGTCCCTGAATGGTCGCCTCATAAGATGCGCCTCCTGTAGATTGCATCGTGATATTACTGCCGATATTTAAATTAAATATGACAACCGAAGCGATTGCAGAGTCTGCACGAACCTCTGCTGTAACGGCAACGGACTGCTCATGAGTCGGGTTGCTTGGCGTGATCTGTATGTTTGATATGACGGGCTGCGTTTGCGCATGGGAAAGCGCCGGCGCCAGAAAGGCAGCCAGTATGATTACAACAAATGATATGTAGTTTGCGAATCGCACGATTAGCAGGGTTATTGAGGTCCGGTAGGAGGTAACGGAAGGGGCTTGTCTTCTGCAGTCAGCACGCGGTAGCCAAGAATGGCACCAGCAACGCCGCCAACAACTGCGCTTCGCCATATCCAGCGCTCATGCCATTTAGGCCGCAATTGATCAACCCAAAATTTAAATTGCGGGTCGTCTGTAATGGTGCGTGATTTATACCGACTGTTTGTTTTGAGCAGATCTTCTACATATCCAAAGGCCACGGCGGAATCCCTTTTTGCGAGATACGACAAGGATAACAATCGATACATCTCAACACGATCATCTTTTTCTACAAATTTATTATCCAGACATGCATCTAGCAGCCTGATTACGTCGTTTGCGCGCCCAATTTCAAAATTGTCGCTCGCATTGTTGATCTCAACCTTGCAGTTATTTTGTCCATACGCCGGCCCAGTATGAATGAGCAACAGCAATACACAAGATGCCACGACACGACGCAGCATCGCGCCGGCATTCTTGTCCCGGTTCGTCATTGTATGAAAAGCGAGTTTCATGTTATGGACAAGGCTTTTGATATTGATTGATTTCAAAATCGTTGCCGATATACGTTTCCCATTCCTGTGTGCTTAACTGACCACCGGGCAAGAATTGGCAGATTTTGTCGACCAGTTCTTGCGATTCTGTAATCCAGATGCGTACGGTACCATCACCACTTGCCGTAGCGATTCTTTGCCCGTTTCTGTTGAAATCAACAGACCAAACCCAGAAGTCGTGGTCCTGCAAAATACGTTGTCGCTTGGTGAAGTCATCCGTCGATCGAACATGGATGCTTTTATCTGATGAAGCGGAGGCAAGCAGCTTGCCGTTCCGGCTGTACACAATATCATTGATCGGCCCTAGATGCCCCAGAAGTTCATTTTCCAGGTTCAGCGACGCATCTTCTCCAATCCCCCATATGAGTAATCTGTAGTCATCCCCTCCGGTTGCAAGCGTGGTGTTGTCCGGCGAAAATGCAATGGTGTTAATCTCTTGTTCAGCCGGCTCCTCTGCGATTAATGACCTGCTGTTTTGATCGGTCCAGTTTTCCCATACATAGAGATTACCTGATCGGTCAGCAGCAACCAGATAGGCGTCATTTGAGCTGACGGCAAGCGTACGGAATATGGACCCCTGAGCAAAATAGGAGACCAGGCCGCCTTGTTTAAGGTTTTCAATACTGGACGTATTTAACCAGCCATCTTGTGTGATGATAGCCACCATGTCACTGTTCTGGCTAAAGGCTACTTTTTCAGCCCTGGGACCGCCCATTCCGATGGGGGTATCAGCCGGCCCAGCATCACTGAATTCCCACAACTCCATCGAGTCATTCGCCCGGCAAATGGCAAGCAATTGACTGTCTGGGCTAAAGGACAAACAGCGCACATTGGTTCTTGATGAGCCAATCACCTGCGATTTGTTTGTACTCAGGTTGCGGACCCTGATGAAGTCACTGTCGCCGCCGGAAACAAGCCATTTCCCGTCAGGACTGTACGCAACTTGCCGCACCTGACCTGTATGATCAAAGAAGGTCTCGGGGCCTCCCAACTGTGTGGTGCTATCCGCGCTTAAGCCATTCAATGTGATGCGCAGGGCTTCATATACCTGTCCTTCAAAGAAGTTATTGCCTCGTGTGTCAAACGCATACGCTTGTTTTGCGAGCAAAGCCGCAAGCGAGTCGTTGCCGAGCCGTTGTTGGCGTTGTGCCATGTCTGCAATGGCAAGCGCAAGCGCCTGGTTCAGCTTACGGACTGCTTCGTTTCTTGCCGTTGAAGCGACCTCTCTTTCCCGAATAGCGTTGGACGTTTGTTTTTTTGCTTCAACGGTCTCTATTTCGGCCGAATCTTTCAGCGCATAGGCCCTTTCCAGCTGATATTGTGCGTCCTCGAGGCTATCGCTGGCGCTGGCTATTTGCGTATTTAATGCAGATAAGCTTTGTTCAGCACTTTGCATGAGTGCCTGCGCAGAATCTCTGGCAGCAATGGCCATTGCAGTGGTACGTTCAGCTTCTTCCAGTTTATTTATAGCAATATTTTGAGATATCTCAAGTTGTTGAACTTTATCATCTGCCTCATCAATTGCTTTTTGAGCCTGTTCAATCTGTTCCTGGGCAGCATTGTATTGATAAACAGCTATAGCCCAGGTCACTGCCCCGAGCATCAATAGAAGTCCAATGCCATAAAGAAGCCGGCGTAAATTTTTATTTTGTTTTCGTTCTTTTTCAATGGTCCTGGCATCAATCTGCTTCCTGCTTTCATTGACAAAAGCGCGAATCAGCGGGGAAACTTCCAGTGCCTGACCCGATGGGCTTGCAAGCCATCGCTCAGCCCGTTCAAGGGCGAAATCGTCCAGTAAGACGAGGTCTTTTTCCCCTGAATCATCCCATATATCTGCTCTTTGCTGCAATACCTGCAGCATCTCTTGACCGCCTACATTGTTACCAAGCCATTTTTTATTCGACTGCAAAATGGGCTCGATAAACCGGTCGTGTGTCAGCTCATACCAGCGACTGCCACCACGCCATTCACCACGTATAATGTGTCTGTTTTCGAGAATGTCGATGGCTTGATTCGGAATGTCACCTGTTTGTTGGGTACCTCGATACACAGTGCCGCGGGTGCCGGCCGGCGTAAGTAAGGTCCGCTCAAAAAACCTGCGCAAACTCCCTTCATCTAAACCAGATTCTGCAACCGTAGCAGCAATGGACGATTCGTAAAAAGCAGCTAGTGCTTCGTTTACATCACCAAATTTCTGTACATGACTGTTGGTGATAACTTTGATGTCATCCGGAAGGTCGATCCACAGGTTCTCGCAGACCACCTGCATCTGCACCGGTTCAACGTATTCTCCTTTCAGAGAAACAACATCACCATATTCCGTCTCTACATTAATTTTGAGCAATTCGTCAACGAGTCGTTCTGCTACGCCCTCGTCGAAGGACCGCTCAGTACCCAGCAATGGTTTTTTGACGGCTTCAAGTGCAGCGCGTTGTTGCAGGCGCATCAACCGGAGCCGGCTTCGCAGCTGATTGGGTAAATCTGGTACATAAGGATCGAGCTGCGCGATAAAGTCTTCGCGGATGACAAACAACACGCGCAGCAGCGGATCGCCAAAGCTTGTTTTCGGGAGGAGCTGCGGGTATGCTTCTTCCAGTAACATCCGATTGAGCTTTTGCAGCGATTCGCCGCGTGGCCGGCTTTGAATCAGCTCTTCGATGTCTGAAGGAAACGTCAGTGCTTCAATCTGCTCGCCATTGGCAAAGTTGTTGGCGCGAATGAGCCGATTGAGATTGGAGGTTCTCTGTTGCTGATCTCCTTGCTCTGTGCCGGCGTTATTGAGCAAAACTTCTGTTTGCGCAACGATACTTGCTTCAGCTGTCAGGTCCCCACTAAATAACCGCTGGCGCCGGATGAGGCGATTAAGTTCATAGGCCAGCTGTGCCGTGTGGGTTTGCTGGATGCCCTTGGATACATCAAGCGTATCGAGGGTTTTCTGCATATCCGTCGAGAAGAGGGGATAAAAATAGGCAGAAAGCGGATTCTCTTTGTTTTGTAAGATGCTGAATAACGCGGCAGGGTCCTTAATGTCTGCAGGCCTGAATAAGGTCGCACCTCCTTTGAGTGCTTCAACCACCTGATTGAAAAATCCCTTGCGGTCCCGCCAGCGATCGGGGTATGCTGTAAATAATTCTTCAAATTGATCGAAGATGATGATGCGTGGGGCAGGAAGCCCATCGGAGTCGGTGCCGTGTGGTCGATGGTTCAGGTAGCCGGCGATGGTCTGGTTGGCCAGTGCCTCAATATCGTCCTGTTCCTCTGCCCAACTAATCAAGGCGTTGTAAACAAAAGGATTCGGGACTTCTTCGGGCGGGATACTGTCTGGAATCAGGCCCCGGACCCTTGTAATTGGGAAGACCTCAAACTGACGCTCCTCCAGCATTGGGATGAGCTTTGCATTTAAGAGCGATGTTTTGCCAGCGCCAGATTGTGCATACAGCAATGACATCCGGTTGGCAATCACCAGCGAAAGCAATTCATTGGACTCGCGCTCGCGGCCGAAGAATCTGTCCCGGTCTTTTTGCTCAAAAGGCTGGGGCCCAACGTAGGGATTGGGTATGTTGGTGGGGGTAGCCATGCTAGCCGTTCGCCGAGAATGTTTTCCAGCGAGCACGAAGTTCTTCTACAAAATTGCGCGCCGTCCCCCAGTGGATCCGGATATCAATCTTGTCGAAATACATATTCCGGTATTTCTGAATGAGTCGCTGTGTTGACTCAGGTGCATCAGGCGGTAATTGGACGGCCACACTGATGCGGCGGAGTGCCGATTCTGTCGCATTTACCAATCCCCGAAAAAGCACGCGAAAGGTCCAGTCTTCGAGACTGTAGCCGATGAATAACAGGGAAGAGCCGGCCATGGCTCGTTGAATCAGATGGGGGAGGACGTTTTGATCGCGGGAAATATTGATCAGGTAATCCAGATAGTCGTCATCCGTTAGGACAAGCGATTCGGGTACCTTGTCCAGTCCGTGCAGGTGAAAAACCACCGGATTATGGGGATCAGGTTCGTATCCGGCATTCTCAAAAATAGAGGGGTTAAATTTAATCGCTTCGTTCCATCTGCAGTATTCACGCACGGGCTTTTTGCCTGCTGATTCCAGTGCCTTGACCATGAAGTTGTCGTAATTCGTGGTCAGATATACCGGCAAGGGCAGGTCGGCTAGAATGCCATGGGGTTCGTCTGGATCCTTGAAGTTGGGGATCTTTTCACCGCTGAAATAATCTTTGATCAGCTCTTCTTTCGGATACATGGAGTCGTATTGAACCGAAAGATACTGTGCGACGCGGGGGAGATCGTAGACATCATCCATTGGATAGTCATACTCCTTCGCCCAGGCCCTTGCGATATCGCTCCCGAGGGGTAAAATGCCGTAACACGCGCCGGCGCCGAGAAATGGTGTACATTTCCCATCCCTGATCCGCCGCAACAGCAGTTCCCATTCCCTATCCTCAAGGATCAAGTTACTCTGATCAATTAAATTCGACATACGTGGGTTGTGTGGAAGCTTGCTTATCTCGACTGTATCTGGTGGACCAAGTCGGGAATAACGAATATCGATTGCAGCATTATCAATTTCGAAAGATTGTTCATTATATGTAATTTAGCAATCAGTTATCAGTATTCAGCGTTTTGCAGGCGTAAATGAAGATATAATTGCTCAGACTGAATACTAAAAACTCACTTTAAAAGCATCATCTTTTTTTGTTGCTATTAATTATTTCCATGGTACATGTTATTTCAGGGCATCTAGCCATGTTTTGATTTCTCCGGCCCGGCGATCATCAAGTTTGCCGGCTTTTTCAAAAGCACGCCTGGCACCGGTTAACAAAGACCGGGCTTCCTGGGAATTATTTTGCACCATTAAATTTCTCCCCAGGGCAGCTTTTACTTCGGCGATAAGCAAATCATCCTCCTCAAAATGTTCTGCGCGAAGGGCCAACGCTTCTTCAAGAAGAATGGCAGCCTGATCCGGGGCTCCATTTTCAGTGAGCACCTGACCAAGTCCTACCATGGGGTAGGCCATATAAATAGAAGGGTTTTCCTGTGCGCGCCAAAAGGCGAGCGCTTCCTCGTATTCGCGTTGGGCCAGATCGTAGCGTTCTTGCAGGCGGTAAACACCGGCCAGATTGTTTTTTGAAAAAGCAATCTGCTGATGATTGCTGCCATAGAGTTCTGCTCGAATGGCCAAGGCATCGAGCTGTAGTTTCTCCGCCTCATCAAGCCGGCCTGTTTCTCGCATAACAACCCCCAAACTGCTCATGCTAGAAGCAACGTATCTGTGTTTTTTTCCAAGGAGCCGAATATTGGTTTCCAGAATTTGCTGATAAAGTGGGCCGGCGGCTTTAATTTCTCCCTTTCTGAACAAGAGCGTCGCGAGGTTATTGAGACTCTGCATAGTTTCCGGATGCTCATCACCATACAGGCCCCGCCGAATTTTGAGAGATTCACGTACCTTCGGTTCTCCTTCCTCAAAGTTACCCATATTCCAGAGTAAGCCACCATAATTGTTTAATGTTGCTGCGAGATCCGGATGTTCTTCTCCCAGATGCGTGCGTTGAATTTCTTCTGCTTTTGCATAGGCAGCTTTCGATTCGTCGTAGCGCCCCTGGTTATAATAAGCCCAGCCGAGGCTATTGATACTCCAGCTTAACTCCGGGTCGTCTTTGGGCAACAGCTTTTCGTTCATGGCAACTGCCTGCTCATAGAGCGGGATGGCCTTGTCGTAGTTGCCCATGGAGCGTTGTGTGCTGGCCATATTTAGTAAGGTAGCGGCTATATCCGGATGTTCGTTGCCAAACAGTTTTTTCTGAATAGCCAGCGTAGCTTGCTCCAGTGAATCTGCACCGGGGAAGTCACTT
>JBGCEN010000365.1:0-21021 GCA_045106435.1 Rhodothermales bacterium | reverse complement strand
GGGCCTTTTATCGAAGCGTTTAGCCAGGGACTGAGGCTGGTGCGTTTCTTTTCATCACTGTATTTAATGTCCCTGGGTACGGATTAGTGCGACGGGGATAAAAGGGTGCCTTTATTTGGCGGGCGCCCTTTTGTGTGCTTTTTGGGCGCGCAAAAAGCACGAACGCTCCTTTGAAGGATACCTGGCGTGTTTGTTCTTTTTGCGCGCCCAAAAATAACCAATTTCATGATGTGTTAATAATATGCCAACTTTTACCTTTTACCTTTTGAATTTTAACTTTTAATCCTCCCCCCTTTATCCTTCCAGCCATTTCCCCAGCAACTCCATAAGATCTTCAACGCCGATGCCCTCAACGCGTGTCCTTAGCCGGAGGGTACACCAGAAATCAAGAATAAACATCTGCGCTGCGTGAATGGGCACGGCAATCCAGAAGGATCGGCAGCGCCAAACAAGCGCGCCAAGCGCAATACCGCCTATAACGGACAGCAAGGCCTCTGGTAAAGGTTTGTCGACATGCAGGGCTGCAAAGGGGACCATCTGAATGAAAATGGCGTGCATGCCGAATGTATGTGCTGTACCGAAGAGGATGAATCCCCGCCAGAGGTACTCCCAGCCGACCCAATAGAAAAGGAAGAGCATTTCATAGATGAAGAAATAACTCCAGTCAAAAGCCGCCTGTTGGTAATGCGGGTAATGAGATTGGAAGGAAGCGCTATCGGACAAAATCCAGGTGCCGATACATACCAATGGAAGGTAGCATGCCGCAAGCGTGATCGCTAATTTCCAATCGCCCAGGCCCAGACCAATTTCTGCCGGCCGGCGCTTAAAGATGAAGATGAGGCATAAAACAGGGATCACAAAGCCAGTTATACCCTGGATGGTAAACCACCAGCCCCAACTTAAAAGCCCATGCCACACATCATCGAAGAGAAAAGGCGCTATTTCTTTGCGGAAAAAGCTACGGCTACCAAGATTAAATTGTAGTACTATTAGGAAACCGGACATCGTTAGAACAAACATGGTTTGTTTGTCCAGTTGCTTAATTGCATCTACCAATTTTTGCCACTCTTGGCGAAGCTTACTTATCATAACTGGTATACTCTTTGGCTTTAAATAACCAGAAGAATATAAGGCAGTAAAATTAGATTAGTTAAGTTCGCACAAATCCGGTATTTTCAACGACATACGGAACCTCTGGCCGCCAAGCGCAGTGTTTCTTGATGTGGACATAATACCCGGGTAGGTGTAAATATTACTCCCGAAATACAATCGAACGAATTCGAACCATTCCCAGCTGGGACAGCTTCCAAATAGGGAGCCTTGTCCTAATTACCGTCTTTATCCTGTTTAGAGCCGGATGCTATTCTCCTGATAGCTGGCTCGTGGAAGAGGTGCGTCCAGAGCGTACGGACTCTCTGGTGATGGCTTCACGCTTTCAAAATGCGCTGGATAGTTTGTTCTTCGACTATGACGACGAAGTACTCGACTTGCTCATCCCTGACCCACGTGGTAGTGCGGAGTGGGTTGATTCGATGATGGAAAATCTTTCCCTGGATGAGAAGATTGGACAGCTTTTTATTGTAAACCTTGAAGGCACTTCGAAGCGAGCCCGTGATCGGGCGCTTGAGGCTGTAGAGCGATATAAGGTCGGTGGTTTTGTTGTTTCCAGGGCGATGGATCCGCATGATGTCTACGAGCAGACACGCGCACTTCAGGAAGCTTCAGGTTTGCCGTTGTTTTTCACGGCGGATTATGAGCGAGGTGTGGGCCGTTACAGCAATAATCTTACAGAAATGCCCTCAAACATGGGGCTGGGTGCTACCAGAGACCCTGTATTTGCTGCTGCCGCCGGCAAGCTAACCGCTATAGAAGGTAAGGCTGTAGGAGTCAACATGGTGCTGGCGCCTGTTGTAGACGTCAACAACAACCCCGACAATCCCATTATCAATATTCGCTCATATAGCGAGGACCCAAATCTTGTAGGACGGATGGCATCCAGCTTTGTGCAAGAAGCACAGGCATTGGGCATGCTTACAACGCTAAAGCACTTTCCGGGACATGGAAATACGTCTGTTGATTCCCACACCAGCATGGGCACCATTCATGGTAACCACAATGAGTTGGATGAAATCGAGTTGTATCCTTACCGTTTTGTGTTTGATAAAGAGGTGAAACCGTCTGCTGTAATGACCGCTCATCTCTGGATTCCTGCGTATGATGATGAGCCGCTGCCGGCTACCTTTAGCCGAAACGTGCTCCACAAACTGCTACGCGACACACTGAGCTTCAATGGGCTTGTGATCACTGATGACGTGAGAATGGGTGCCCTAACAGAAGATTATTCTTTTGAGGAACGCACTGTGAACCCGCTGCTAGCCGGCGCCGACATGGTACTCACGAAAAGCGACTTCAGTCGATCTGTTCGCTCTGTGCGTGATGCGGTGAGCAATGGACAGGTTTCTCGTGCACTGCTCGATCGCTCTGTACGTCGGGTACTTGAAGCCAAGGCCATAGCCGGCTTACACAACAAGCGATTTGTTGAAAAGCCCATTCTGGATTATTTGCTGGCGATCCCGAGAGGAGAGCCCCTGGCGCAAGCAGCTGCTGATAAAGCCGTAACGCTGCTGAAGAACGATACCATTCTGCCGCTACATACGTCGAAAAAGATCGCCGTGGTGCAATTTACCAATCGCCGTAATTCACCCAGTATCCGGGCCGCTATGGATCTTTTAACAGATTCCTTGGCATCAAAGGTCTCGGTAGTCTCTGATACGAGATTTGAAGGTGCTCCGCAAAATTCAGATATAAGAGATCTTAAAGAGGATATAGAAGACGCTGATGCTATCGTCGCCGTTTTATACTTGCGGTTGGCTTCAGGTAGTGGCGAGCATGGACTGCTCGATGCTCAGGAAGAACTACTCAACGAATTGGTAGAAATGGATAAACCTATTGCGTTACTTACGCTTGGTAATCCTTATGCCGTTACGCCGTTTTCTGATTCTGATGCGCTGCTTATAGCTTACGAGCAATCGCTCGCCAGTGTACGTACCCTTTCGAAAATACTGCTTGGCGATCAGGATCCTAGTGGTAAACTGCCCATCTCTGTTGGTCCTTACATCTATGGCAGTGGTCTTACAGGTACAAGTCCTCCACAAGCCTTGTCTTTGAGTGATTGACTTGTCTGGCTCTGATCATGCTGATTTTGACTGCCCATCTTTTAGTACCAGCTTTTTAATAGCCGCTTCAAATGCCGGCTGGTATTCTGTCCTTGATTTGTCGTAGTTTTCGGCGTTCCGTTTATTTCTGAAACTGCAAATTCCAGCATATTGAATCTGACACTCTTTTCTCAATCGTACGGTACCGGTACACCACTCATCATACTGCACGGGCTGCTCGGAGCAAGTGGCAACTGGCATACCCTGAGCCGGAATGTTTTTGCAGAAGAATACAACGTATTTACACTTGATCTGCGAAATCATGGCCGTTCACCACACGCTGACGCATTTGATTATGGCGTAATGGTGGAGGATGTCCGGCAGTTCATCGAGGATAATGAACTTGAGACAGCGCATGTATTAGGGCATTCGATGGGCGGTAAAGTGGCGATGTGGCTTGCGCTCAAGTATCCGGCATTGGTATCTAAACTCATTGTTGCAGATATGGCACCACGCGCATATCCGCCTCATCATATGCATATCTTGAATGCGTTGAAGAATTTGGATCTCCCCGTTTATTCGTCGCGAGGGGCCATAGAAGAGGCATTGGCTGTAGATATCAAGGAAACAGGTGTGCGGCAGTTTCTTTTGAAAAACTTATCTGCAAGCGGCTCTGGCACGTATACGTGGAAAATGAACCTGCTGGCTATTTATAACAATTATCGCCGTATTAACGAGGGGATTGACGCTGATTTATCTTATGCCGGGCCGGCGCTCTTTGTGAAAGGGGGGCGGTCTAACTACATCACTGAAAAGGACACCCCGCAGATCCAAAGCTTGTTTCCTCAAGCAACCATCGAAGAAATTCCCAACATAGGTCATTGGGTGCATGCTGAAGCACCAAAGCAGTTTGCCGAAATGGTAATGGCGTTTTTGGGCAGTTGAAATTCAAAGTTAGAATTGGGAAGTACCACACCCAGGTTTCGGCAGGGGTAACTTTGCGGCGGGCAGGTATGGACGCTATTACGAAACGGAACGGGCCTGTTCACTGTAGAAGAACGTCAATTCTTGAATCTACCTCACGAGAAACCTTATCCATTGAGTCCATGCCTTCAGTTTTAAAGACCATCCGCAATATTCTGAGTCAGCGAATCATGGTGCTTGATGGTGCCATGGGTACCATGATCCAGCAGTATGATCTCAGCGAAGAAGATTTCCGTGGCAATCGATTTGCTGATCATGGTACACAGTTGAAAGGGAATAATGACCTATTAGCGCTCACGCAGCCTCATATCATCGAAGAAGTTCATGCCTCTTTTCTGGAAGCCGGCTCAGATATCATCGAAACGAACACCTTTAACGCGACCTCGGCTTCGCAGGCAGATTATCACACAGAGTCTATTGTTTATGAACTGAATGTGGCAGCGGCCCGGCTGGCAAAAAAGACGGCAGAGGCTTTTACCGCAAAAAATCCTGACAAGCCAAGGTTTGTCGCCGGCGCGATTGGGCCAACGAGTAAAACACTGACAATTTCTCCGCGTGTCAATGAGCCAGGATACAGGGCTATTTCTTTTGAAGAGTTGGCCGCTTCCTACCTGGAGCAGATAGTTGGGCTTGTTGATGGCGGTGCTGATTTACTGTTGGTAGAAACGGTATTTGACACCTTGAATTGTAAGGCAGCACTTTTTGCAATCCAGGAGTACTTCCACAAATACAAAAAAACGCTGCCGGTGATGGTTTCCGGGACCATTGTGGATCAGAGCGGGCGTACCCTTTCCGGACAAACAACCGAGGCGTTCTGGATATCCATCTCACATATGCCAGAGCTTTTGAGCGTCGGGTTAAATTGTGCGTTGGGTTCGGATCAAATGCGTGCGTATATCGAAACGCTTTCGCGTATTGCACCTGTGCATACAAGCTTGTATCCCAATGCCGGCTTGCCAAATGAGTTTGGGGGATACGACGAGACGCCGGCGTTCATGGCCACCCAGTTTGAAGCTTATGCAGAGGCAGGCTTCCTTAATATGGCCGGCGGATGCTGTGGTACCACACCTGATCATATTCGAGAAATTGCACGCGCGGTTGCTAACATTCCGCCGCGAAAAATTCCTGAACCGTCACCTTATCTACAGTTATCTGGATTAGAGCCATTGGTTGTGCATCCAGAAACCAACTTTGTCAATATCGGCGAACGCACAAACGTCACAGGCTCTCGCCGATTTGCCCGGTTGATCAAAGATGAGCAATTTGAAGAGGCGCTCTCCGTCGCGCGCCAACAGGTAGAGAACGGCGCGCAGATGATTGACGTGAATATGGACGAAGGCTTGCTTGATTCGGAGGCTGTAATGACGCTGTTTCTGAATCTCATTGCCTCTGAGCCTGATATTTCACGGGTGCCCGTTGTTATTGACTCTTCCAAATGGTCTGTCATTGAAGCCGGCTTGCGATGTATCCAAGGCAAGGGCGTGGTGAACTCGATTAGCCTGAAAGAAGGAGAAGAGATTTTTATCGAGCAAGCCCGGAAGGTGCTGCAGTACGGAGCTGCGGTCATTGTCATGGCTTTTGATGAAGAGGGACAGGCTGATTCTTACGAGCGAAGGATTTCGATTTGCCGGCGTGCCTACGATATTCTGACAACGGTGGTGGGCTTTAAGCCACAGGATATCATTTTCGATCCAAACATTTTTGCCGTTGCGACCGGTATTCCAGAGCATAACCGGTATGCATACGATTTTATCCAGGCAGTCAACTGGATCAAAAAGGAGCTACCGTTCACCAGTATTTCTGGTGGTGTCAGTAATATTTCGTTCTCATTTCGTGGCAATAATCGCATACGCGAAGCCATGCATGCAGCGTTTCTTTACCACGCCATCCGTGCCGGCATGGATATGGGCATTGTGAACGCCGGCCAATTAGAGATCTATGAGCAGATCCCCAAAGATCTTTTGGAACGCATCGAAGATGTGCTTTTTGATCGGCACCCTGAAGCTACTGAGCAACTCGTTGCTATGGCAGAAGAGGTGACACAGAAAAGCGACGCAGATATAAAACAAGAAGAGGTCTGGCGGCAGGGAACGGTTGAAGAACGGCTCCAGCACGCATTGGTACGCGGTATCGTTGAATATATCGAAGAGGATACAGAAGAAGCGCGGCAGGTCTATCCCCGGCCGCTGGAGATCATTGAAGGCCCTTTGATGTCGGGTATGCAGACGGTTGGAGATCTGTTTGGCGCCGGCAAGATGTTTTTACCGCAAGTGGTGAAAAGCGCGCGGGTAATGAAAAAGGCCGTAGCGTATTTAATTCCGTTTATCGAAGCACAAAAAGAGAAAGGCGAAGTCAGCCGGCGGCCCAAGATTTTACTGGCTACTGTAAAAGGCGATGTACACGATATCGGGAAGAATATTGTTGGTGTGGTGCTGTCGTGCAATAACTACGAAGTCATCGACATGGGGGTGATGGTGCCGGCAGACAAAATCCTTGCAAAAGCAAAAGCCGAGAATGTAGACGTCATTGGTTTGAGCGGCCTCATAACCCCGTCATTAGACGAGATGGTGTATGTGGCCAGAGAGATGGAGCGGTTGTCGTTTGTCAAACCCCTCCTCATAGGAGGCGCCACAACGTCAAAATTACATACAGCGGTTAAAATCGAGCCGCATTATACATCACCAGTTGTGCATGTACTCGATGCATCCCGTTCTGTAAAAGTTGTAAGTCAGCTTATATCTAACGATGCTTCGCAGTTTGTTGGTGAATTGAAAGAAGAATATGAGCAAATTCGCGCGCAGCATGCCGTTCGTACACGCCGTACAGAATATCTGGGCATCGAGGAAGCACGCGCAAATGCCTTTAAATGGACCAATGCAGGGGTTGCCGCGCCACGCCGGCTTGGCACACACGTATTGCCGGAGGTTTCACTGAGTGAGTTACGGGAGTACATTGACTGGACACCGTTCTTTTCTGTGTGGCAGCTCAAAGGAAAGTATCCCAAAATTCTCTCTCATCCGACAATTGGTGAGGAGGCCCAGCGGGTGTTTGATGACGCGAACCAGTTGCTCGATCAAATCATCGAAAAGAATCAGTTGAGCGCGCGTGCAGTGCTTGGCCTGTTTCCAGCCAACCGCGTTGCAGATGACATCGTGGTCTATGAAGACGAGGGGCGTAACGAGGCAAAGGCTGTATTACATATGCTGCGTCAGCAAGCCAAAAAGGGAGCGGATAAGCAGAATAAATCGCTTGCAGATTACATTGCGCCGGCAGCATCAGGCGTTCCTGATTACATAGGCATGTTTGCTGTAACAACGGGGCTAGGGATTGAAAAGCTTGTGCAGAAATTTGAAGCAGATCATGATGATTACAACCTGATTATGGTAAAAGCGCTGGCCGACCGACTGGCTGAGGCAATGGCAGAGTGGTTACATGAAAAGGTGCGTCATGAATACTGGGGGTACGCAGCAGATGAGTACCTGGACGCCGAATCGCTTCTTCGGGAAAAATATCAAGGTATTCGGCCGGCTCCCGGCTATCCTGCGTGCCCGGATCATACGGAAAAGAACGCGATATGGGATTTGCTGGATGTCGAATCCAATACAGGCATTCAGCTAACAGAAAGTCTGGCGATGTACCCGGCTGCCTCTGTCTGTGGAATCTATTTTGCACACCCTGATGCCAAATATTTTAATGTGGGACTTGTTGGGAAAGATCAGATTGCAGATTACGCCGAAAGAAAACAGATGTCGGTTCAAGACGTAGAACGGTGGCTTGCTTCCAGGCTCAGCTATGAACCGGAAGTAACACGTGAACTTACGGACCGGATTTAGTATCTTGGCCCAATTGAAATTTCAAATTAAAAAGCACCCGTAAAGGGAAACGCATTTTTCTTTACACCATCAGCTAGCGCTACGTATGCAAACCAATTTTCAACTCCAGGCTCAGAAAAGATCCATTATAGACGCATTGCGTCAAGAACATGCCTCTACACTTGTTCAGGTACTTGGGATCGTTGGATTTTCTCTTTTGACCATTCTGGGAGCCCAGGTAAGAATTTACTTTTGGGAGATCCCATTTACTTTACAAACGGCAGCCGTTTATGGTAGTGGCCTGTATCTAGGCTGGAGAGGCGGTATGTTATCGCAATTGCTTTACATCGCGATCGGTATGTTCTTCCCTGTTTTTGCAGGAGATGGATACGGATGGGCTTATTTGATGACAGCGGCGTCGGCCGGCTACCTCATCGGTTATCCTTTGGCCGCAGCGCTGATTGGCGTGTTATCTAAAAGATGGAATTCACTTACAGGCAGCACCTTGTCTATCTTTTGTGGATCACTGCTCATGTTTACCTGCGGCGTTATCGGCCTGCATTATATCGCAGACCATACAACATGGCTGGAGTCCATTGATAAAGGATGGTTGCGTTTTATCCCTGTTGATTTGGCCAAAATCCTGTTTGTAAGCATGTTGTATACAGGCACACGGAGATTCTCTACAAAAGCCGGCGAATGACTTGTGACCGGTTGAATTTTTAACAGGTCGATTTTTTGTTTGGCTCTATGTTCTGTATGCCAGACACAAAACTGAAAGAGGGAAGAATATTCAGGTATTCTTCCCTCTTGTCTTATCTAAAGATTGCGGCGATTGCCTCTATTGGGCATATAAATAGAGGATGCTTTGACTGATCGCTATATGCGGATCTACGTTTTAGTTGTACAGGTCTTAAGTTTTATAAAATGGTTTGTCCGAATTGATTTTGCGGCCATCCTAGTCTTCTCTTCCGTCGATTCTGAATAGGCACACAGGCATTAAGAATCAAGTGGTTATGTTCAACATAAATGATAAGCTAGAAGGATTATTTATGTATCGATCCGACTCCTTCTACCGTCATTCCTGCGAATGCAGGAATCCAGAAAAGCCAGCGATTATGGCCCCACATACTGGATCTCTGCCTTCGCAGAGATGACGGATGCTGTTAATAAAGGTTACAAAGCTGATTCTCATCGCAAGTGTAAAGATCTCCTTGATGTCTATGTGTCTTTGCAGTAATCTCGGCCATAGATCGTAGACAGGTTCTAGAGGCTTTCTTTATTTCGTATAGCTCAATTAAGGAGACGAAATACATACATCGTTATTGATATTTAATACGAAACGTATAATTCGAGTCGTTTTATAATGGTTTGATGAAGGTTCAGAAACCTGAAAGCATTAAAAGCGTCGATAGAGCCGTGTATTCAGTACATGTTTACTAACATCATATGAAGTTATTATTTGCACCAGTAGGCCAGCGTTTACTGGTGTTAAGCCTCTCTTATTTAATAGGATTTCTCAGCCTCAACATTGCAACTCCGACCCCAACGGCTGAAATCTACGACTCCATCCTTGATGATCCCCGTGTACAGGAACTAGGTAAGCTGGGGCTTGATCATCTGTATAACATGGAGCGCGTCGAAGCTACAGCAGCATTTGATGCGATTGAAGAACTGTATCCCAAACATCCGATCGGCCCTTTTCTCAGGGGCCTGAATATTTGGTGGGATGTGATGGTTGATTTGCCGGCGACAACGCATGACAAAGCCTTTTTCAAGGAAATGGGCGAAGCTGTTAAGCGGTCTAATAAGATGCTGAAGCACAATCGGAAAGATTTTGACGCCATGTTTTTTAAAGGCGCTGCTTTAGGGTTTAATGGCCGGCTCAAATCGAACCGTGGCAAGTGGTTCTCAGCAGCATTGGATGGGAAAAATGCGTTGGACTATGTGATGGCCATTTCTGAGAAAGAAGACGAAAATGCCGATTTTGGTTTCGGTAAAGCCATCTATGATTACTTCTCAGTGGTAATTCCTAAGGAATATCCAGCCGTAAAGCCCTTTACTATTTTTATGCCCAGAGGAAATAAAGAAAGGGGATTGGAGCGTCTGGTGCGCACCGTAGAAGAGGGACATTTTATCAAGACCGAAGCTGCCTATTTCTTGCTGCAGATCTATTATACCTATGAAAAGAGTTATCGTAAAAGCCTTGAATACGTGAAATGGCTTCGAGAGGCGCACCCGAAAAACTCTTTTTTCCATACATTTGAAGGGCGCGTCTATTTTCGTTGGGGGAGATGGGGAGATGCGCTGCCAATTTTTGAAGATGTCCTGACCCGATATAAAGCCAACGAGCCCGGGTATAGCAAAACCATAGGTGAACAAGCATACTATTATGCCGCCCGTACGCATATGGTGTATGATCGATTTGATGTCGCTTTGGCTTATTTGCTGCAATTGGAAGCACTCACCGAACAAGGTGAGGAAGAGTCAGTATTCAGGGTACTCGCATTCCTTCGCTTGGGCATGGTGTATGACGCGAAAGGAAACCGCGAGCTCGCTCTGCGATACTACAACAATGTACTTGATATGGACGATTGGTCAGGTGCCCATGATCGGGCCAATCGTTTTATTAAAACCGCTTACCGGGGTTAGTTATCAAAGTAGTCAGTTACCATTAGTCAGTTTTTAGTTCGTATCTATTCCAAAACTGACTATTGATAGCCACACCAACCTCCGTTCGTGCGCCCTTTTGATGCATTTATCCATGAGACCCTACTATGGAATTTCGCTTTACACATTGGGATGACCAAAAGCATGGTGCGGGTTTGTTGCCGTTTGACCGGCTTTTTGATGTGTTTCAGCAGTTACTGCAGCACACAGCCGGCGATGCAGGTGAAGCGCTTAAATGGATGACCGAGCTTGATAATAAGTACGGTTTGACAGACGAATCGATGGGCATGGGCGGCTTCATTGAAGAGTTGAAAAAACGCGGTTTTCTGAAAGAGGATCAGGATGGTACAATAAAGATAACCGCCCGTACCGAGCGCACCATCCGTTCCCGATCTCTGGAAGAAGTGTTTAACCAACTGCGTAAAGCCGGCCGGGGTGATCATAAGACTCCTTTTATGGGCAAAGGGGAAGAGCGCCTGTCTGAAACCAGGAACTGGCAGTTTGGCGATGATGTCAGCAAATTGGATATTACCGGGACTTTGTCTAACTCATTTCGTCGCTCGGGTACTGGCAAGTGGAGCCTGAAAGAAGACGATTTTCAGGTATATGAGTCTGACTACAGGACCAATATGGCGACAGTGTTGATGATCGACCTGTCTCATTCGATGATTCTCTACGGCGAAGATCGGATAACGCCGGCTAGAAAGACGGCCATGGCGCTATCAGAACTTATCCTGACACAATACCCGAAAGATACACTAGACATTGTGGCGTTTGGCAACGATGCATGGGAAGTATCTATCAAAGACCTGCCTTATTTGAATGTAGGGCCCTATTATACAAATACGCGCTCGGGTCTGCAGCGGGCGCGGGATATCTTGCGCCGGCGTAAGAATCGTAACAAGCAAATCTTCATGATTACGGATGGCAAGCCCAGTTGCCACATTGAAAACGGCCGCATGTACCGTAATGCGTTTGGCCTGGATCGTCGCATTGTAAACAAAGTGCTGGATGAAGCAGTGATTTGCCGGCGTGAAGGTGTGTCTATTACTACTTTCATGATCGCACGCGATCCTTATTTGCAACACTTTGTTCGGGAATTAACACAAGCTAACCAGGGGCGGGCGTATTTTGCAGGTCTTGATAACCTGGGCGAATTTCTTTTCGAAGACTACGTGCGCAATCGCCGCAAAAAAATGCGGTAGTTGTTTTACGGATTATGAGCGAGGTTGACTTGGCGTAAAGTGACTCACCGTAAGGCTTATAATCCCAACATTGATTGGAATTAGGTTCGACCTGAAATAAGTCTGACCTGAAATAGGAGTCGCTTCGCTGATGTGAACATTTATTGCCCATACAGCCTGGTCTTTAGTTGTTTGTTTTTGATCTCAATCCACCAAGGGATCTTTTGTTGTCCCATTCCTGGATTGATCATTTGTTAACCACTATGGGCTGCAAACTAACGACCGTACATACCTGAAATCTTAGCGAGTGACCTTGAGCATTATTCCCAAAAAAAGTCTCGGCCAGCATTTCCTTAAAGATGCGAATATTCGAGACAAAATTATCAATCAGCTGGATGCGACGGCAGAGGATCACGTAGTCGAGATTGGTCCGGGGACCGGTGCGTTAACGGGGCATCTCGCCGCCCGCTATCCTACATTGGAAGCTGTTGAGTTAGATGACCGGGCAGTTGCTCATCTGAAAGAACGCTTTCCAGACCTTAAGGTCCACTTAGGTGATGTAGTGAAGTATGATTGGGTTGCGCATGCTGAAGCAGCCGGCGGCAAGCTTCATATCGTTGGGAATCTGCCCTATTATGTGACAAGCCAGGTGGTGTTTGGGCTACTTGATGCGCACACGCATATCGCAGAAGCGGTACTTATGATGCAGCGCGAAGTGGCCGAGCGGCTTGTGGCAAAACCACGAACCAAAGCCTACGGTATTTTGAGCGTAGCAGTACAGCAACTTGTAGTCCCGCAGTTGGCATTTCGGGTGTCTCGCAATGTTTTTTATCCGAAGCCGGATGTGGAAAGTGCTGTTGTGCACCTGGTGTTCAAAGACAATCCGGCAGATTTGGGTTCAATTGACGCGGCCTGGTTACGCAAAGTAGTGCGCACAGCTTTTAATCAACGCCGGAAAACGCTAAGAAACAGCTTAAGCCGAATAACGTCTGAATGCAGCCAGGAAATACCAGAAGAGTGGCGAATGAAGCGGGCTGAAGAATTATCTCCTGAAGAATTTATTGCCCTTGCGCAACACCTGAAGGGTTGATCGTTCGTACGAACAGCGCACCTTGCTTGAAGAAGACGTTTCATCAAGATCCATTCGTCAAGATCTATTCGTTAAGATCTGTAGCCATCGTTAATCGAAACCATGTCCAAGTTAACTTTCAAGGATGATAAAGAGTACACGGATGGTGTGCTGGATGTCGACGCCGAGTTGGTTGACGATATAGAGGCGCTGCTGGATTCCGGACAGCAAGCCATGGTGCTCAATCTTGTTGCAGACCTGCACCCTGCGGATATGGCGATTCTGATCAGCCATCTCCCCTTTGACAATGCACGGAAGTTGTTCACGTGGTTGCCGATTGAACAAGCCGGCGATCTGCTTCCTGAGCTGGATAGTTCACTACGGACAGCTTTACTGGAAGAAGAGCAAACAAGCAGGGTAAAAGCTTTACTCGATGAGCTTGAGAGTGATGACGCCACGGACGTGGTCGCCGAATTACCCGATGAAGTTGCTGAGGAAGTGCTGCCGCAACTGGAAGACGCAGAGGATGTTCGGGAATTACTGGCTTATGATGACGAATCTGCCGGCGGGCTTATGGCCCGTGAATACGTCTCTGTGTTCAGTACCTGGACGGTTTCCGAGGTTACGGAAGAAGTGCGGCGTGAAGCAGAAAATATCGAGCAGATCTATGTGGTTTATGTAGTTGATGAGACTGGAAAACTGAAAGGTTTTATTACCCTCAAGAAACTACTGCTTTCTGCTGCCCACCGAACGGTCTCTGATCTCATGAAAACCGATTTTGTATCGGTCAATGTTGGACTGGATCAGGAAGAAGTGGCCCGTGTTATGGAGCGCTATGACCTGGTTGCATTGCCCGTTATAGATGATAATCGTGTCTTGGTTGGGCGCATTACGATTGATGACGTTGTAGACGTAATTCGCGAAGAAGCTGAAGAAGACATTCAGTTGATGAGTGGTGTGACGGGGGGAGAGGATCCTACAGACTCGGTACTTAGCATTACGCGGGGCCGGCTGCCCTGGCTGCTTGTTGGGTTGGTAGGCGCCGGCTTATCCGGCTTTGTAATCGGCGGCTTTGAAGATGCCCTGGATAGAGCCGTTGTACTGGCTGCTTTTATCCCGATTATGATGGCGACAGCCGGCAATGTGGGCATTCAAAGCTCTGCCATCATTGTGCAAGGACTTGCTTCCGGCGAAGTTTGGAATACCGATATTTATAGCCGTCTGGTAAAAGAAACGGCTGTTGCTCTGATTAATGGTGTAGCACTTTCTGTGGTATTGGCCGCTGCAATCGTAGTGCTGCCCATGTTCTCAACAAGTGTAGCGGCAGTGATTGAAGACTCATGGCTTCTTGCGCTTACAGCCGGCCTCTCTTTGATGGCAGTTATCATGCTTGCAACAGTTATTGGTACAACGGTGCCGCTTTTACTGCATCGAAGCGGTATCGACCCGGCGATTGCGACAGGGCCATTTATAACCACAAGCAACGACATTATAGGCTTAACCGTCTACTTCCTTATAGCCACCTTTCTCTACTTGTAAAGCGTAGCCATCTCCTACATCTTAAACCCTGAATCCTGAAATGCAACTAACAGGCAAGGCTATTCTTTTTGATTTTGATGGTGTTTTAATTGATTCTGACCCCGTGTATGAACGCCATTGGCAGCAGTGGGCAGAAGCGCACGGCGCATCATACGAACATATTATTTCCATTCATCATGGCATTCCCGCCGTTCGAACGATCAGCATTGTAGCTCCTCATCTGGATCCTGTATACGAAGCCAATCAGTTTCTTGTAAAGGCTGTCGTTGATCTTGATGGGTTGATTGCGCCGGCTGGCGTAGCATCGATATTGCCACAATTACCCGCAGATCGATGGGCCATTGCCACAAGCTCATACAGGCGAATGGTTGGTGAGCAATTGTCTTATCTAGGCTTGCCTGAGCCTCGTGTACTTGTCACAATTGATGATGTGACTGAGGGGAAGCCGGCGCCTGAGCCCTATCTGCAAGCTGCCGAGAAACTAGGTTTTGTGGCTTCAGATTGTATTGTGATAGAAGATTCGCCGGCAGGCATCACGGCTGGGAAAAAGGCGGGGGCACAAGTTATAGCAATTGCTTCTACAAAAACGATTGATGCGCTTCAGGAGGCAGATATGATTGTAGAGCGGTTTATCGATCTGGACTTTCAGGTATCGGGAGATGATATCTTAATCGGTCAGCGATAACTAACTGTTTTGAGCGATTGAAAGCTAATTGTTCACATCTCCTGGTTTTTTGACTCGTTAAATCCTTGGCAGAATCGACTTTGTCGTATTTCGGTGGAAGTTTGACAGGTTGAAGATGACGACCTGTTAAGTGGTCATCTTGAACCTGTCAAAGGATTAGATTGCTTTATCGAGCGCTGATAGGAATTTCTTTACCCGGCGTTTGTTAACGCCCAGGTCGTTGTGACCTTTTCTGCTGGCACTCCGAATATAAAGCGTCGCGGAGTCCCGAAGCTGTGTAATTGCAATATGCACATCATCCCGAAAGGTCCATACCTTGAATACAGCGTGGATCTCATGATGATCAACCTGGCCAATATCGATGGACTCAGCCCCCATTTCCTTCAAAACAGCAATCACGTGATCACTCAGATCTGATGACAGTATCTGGTAGCTATGCGTCTGATGTACGCAATTAGGCGATTCAGGGCAGGATTGCAGAGGGCTTGAGGATAGATCCTGACTCAACACAGCGGGGGTAAATAGCAGTGCATTGCACAACAGTAACAAACACAGTAGCGATGACAGACAGACAATGTTGCGCGATTGCATCAATACAATGCCAGGTCTTTTGCAATTGGAGGGAGGGGATGTAGTTACAGGGCGATTATGAATCGCCCTGTTTTACTAAAGAGCAATTTTGTTAAGACGCGGCTGGGTTATCTCCCATTACATTCGTGTCGTTGTATTTCGAAGGACATTTAACGAGAATGTAGTCAGCTACAAATACATCTCCTTTCATCGTGCCTTCAATGACGAGCTTTTCGGCATCTTCAAAGTTTGCCGGCTTCGGATTTAAGTAATGCACCTGGTGCGCAAGTCCATTTTCATCTTCCATATAAAAACTGAAAATGTTCTTTTTATTGTCGTAAGCAACGGGTTTGTCTGAAAGCCATTTGCCAACTACATGTGCTTTAACGCCCGTATCCTTCGCTTCCTCGAAATCCATGTACCCGCCGACAGAGCTGCCAAAGTTCATGAATGCAAGGGTAATGAACCCAATGATAAAAGCAACGCCGAGTATATTTTTAGACTTCATTTTTATTACCAGATTCAATCTTCGATACTTGTTGCTATGCCTTCTTCTGTGCTTCGTTCCGCCAAAGATTTCTCAAGAGCTACGAGCTGACGGTCGGTTCTAAATAAATAATAGGCAATACCCGCCCATATCACTAATACAACCGCTAACACAACAAAGAGCTTGTCTTCTACGAGCATAAATTTTTCTGATCCGACAGGTCCCATTTCCGGGATTTGATCCGTTGCCCAAGTACTATCATAGGCAGTAGTCGCATCTTGTGGAGCTTCCTGTAAGATATCTTGGAGTATCGGAGAAATTGTCATTTGAGTTTAACTGCTTGGAATGAGGGGCGCCGGGAGTGGTTTTGAAATTACACTTCCCAGTCCATAGAAATTCGTTGCTTTATAACATTTAAGCGGACACGTTGCGTGTAGATTATCCAGAACAGACCAATAAAACCGATTACTGCAGGATAAAAAACCAGTCGCATAACCGGATGTGTTATTTCGCTAAATGCTGGATTTCCCTCTGCGCCAGGATGAAGGCTATCAAACTGCCGCGGTAATACATAGAGCAAGAACGGCAACGTGGATGTTGCAAAGAGATTATATACGGCTGCAATACGCGCTTTCTTGCTTGGATCATCTATTGTTGAACGCAAGACAAAATAGGCCCCATACATCAACACCCCGATAGAGGCCATTGTTTGTTTAGGATCAAAACTCCACCATTTTGGCGTCCCTACATACCAGGTGTATCGCGCCCAAATACAGCCCGTAATCAGGCCCAGTACACCAAATAATACGCTCAGTCGTGCAGCTTCGACGGCCCTGATATCATAAATAAGGTTGTCTGTTTTTAAACTCTTGTAAGAATGATATCCGGATACAAAAGCAGCAGCGATCATCGTAAACCACATAGGTACGTGGAAATATAGATTTCGTGCGGTGTGTTCGAGAATGTTGATCTTAGGTATTCTTAGCAGAAAGCCGCCAAGAATTACAAGCGTTAACCAAACAACGACGCCAATCAGGATGATTCTAAATCGTTTGTGTTGTTTATTCGTCATCAATTTTTTGATTCAATGTATAGTGTTTAAGGTTCGAAGCTGGTTCTTGTTTTGAAGAAACATTGAACTTTGTCTTTCTTAACCGAAAACTTCTTTTCTCAATATACGATCTAGCGCTTCTTTGTAGTCACACACTAGTCGTTCCATACGTAATCAAACAGCAAGACCGAAGCAGTAATTGTTACGCCGGCGTATCCGATCAGAACCATCAGGTCATTCAGCGCTGCATCCCAGCCAAGATGTTCTATTAACGCACTTTGCGTGGCATGAACAACAGAGACCAGCAGCGGGATCAGGAGCGGAAAAAGCAAAACAGGAAGCACTGCCCCCTGGCTGGAAGACCTGGCAATCAGCGCTGCTAGTAGTGTGGTTGCCCCGGCCAATCCTATTGCTCCAAGTGCAAGGGTGAGCAACAGTAAACCCCATATTTCAACGGTAAGTTGAAGGAAAATGATAAAGGCCACCAAGGCAACCAGGTTCACGCTAAAGATCAACAAGAAATTGAAGAGGAGTTTGCCGGCATACACCATGCTCGGTCGCGTGTTCAGTTGCAGAATAAGTACCGTGCCGCGCTCTTCTTCGCTAATAAAAGATCGTCCAAGACCAACTGCGCCGGCAAAAAGGATGATCAGCCAAAGCAACGCTGATTGCTCTCGAATGCCGATATTTTCCTGACCCATTGCAAAAAGGACAAGGGGCATGGAGGCCAACACAAACATGATGAGTGTGTTTACGGCGTATCGGTTGCGGAATTCTAACCGAACGTCTTTTTCAAATACGGCCCAGGTACCATGCAACCAATCTGCCATGTATAATCAATGTTTAGTAGGGTAGAATTTACTTTGCTTTTATCAGGCTAGATAAACTCTCCAACGAACAGTATTTCTGGTTGTAGAAGATAGCCGGTTTCTTTCTTAACTACTTCCTGAATATGTGAAATCATAGCGCGTACGTCAGCGGCGAGTCCATTTCCCCGATTAATCAGGATATTAGCATGTCGATGCGTTACCTCAATGCCACCGATTCGGGTACCTTTTAATCCACATTGATCGATTAGCCGGCCAGCTCCGATGCCTTCTATCTTTTTGAAAATTGAGCCGGCGCTCGGTTCTGTTTCAAGCGGGGGGTGGCGTTCGTGACGCCAGGCCAGATTGGCTTCCATAATCGACCGCATGACAGCAATATCAGCTGGCGCCATTTGAAAAGTAGCTGCCAATACTTTGTCCTCTTTTATGTGGAGGGTGGAATAGTCGTATCCGAAGTCAAAGTATTCAACATCCACTGTTTTTCGTTCACCTGTTTCGAGCAATAGATCTGCTGAATACACCACCTCTTCGATGAACATCGTGCGAGCGCGCTCTGGAGGGGGAGACAGAAAATGCAAGTTTTGCCACAAGGCGCCGCCAACAGTTGAGGGGATCCCCACGTAGTGCTCAAGTCCGGAGAGGCCGGCGGATACAGAGGCCTCGATCAGGTCTGGGAATACAATGGCGCCGCTCTCTGCATATACGTGGTTTTTTGTAGGGTCGATGGAAATTTTTCGTGCTTTGTTGTGGATCACCAGCCCACGAAATCCACCGTCTCCAATAAGAATATTGGCTCCCAATCCAAGCAAGAAATAGGGCAGCGAGCGGTTTTGTGCAGCCATCAGAATGTCATGCAATTCGTCTGCTGAACGGGCTTCAACGTAAAAATCAGCAGGGCCGCCAATTTTGAAGGTTGTGAATGGTGCCAGCTGCACGTTTGTATGCAGCCGGTTGGGGCCGAGTAAATCGGTAAAAGTGTCGATAATGGCCTGGCTGGAATGATCTGGGTTTTGCTGCAACGATCCGTGCTGTGTTTCGGGAAAGGAGAAAATCTGTACTAGGCAGGCTCTAACGAAAATTATGCGAGCCTTGTTGCTTTGTGGTCAGATTATCCCTTCAAGAGGCACGTACTTTTTGAAAACTGAACACTGTGCATAAAAGAACTGCAATACTTCTGGTGATTTGGACCAATAAAAAGGTTAAATTTAAGTAAGGAAATCGTTTGATTAGAACCTTTATGTCCATTATTGGGTAGACGGAGGTGACTAGACTTAGCATGGTTTGTGCGACATGGTTTGCAGTGCAGCCGGCTTACGTAAGAAAACATCGAAATGTATCGTTTGAGGGATTTTCCTCAGTCTAGATCGACACTCAAAATTTGAAGTCTTAAAACGCTATGGCGAATAATTATCCAAACCTTACACAGGCAGCATCCCGAATGGTCTTTGGGGCCGTTATGTTCATCATTATTGCTGCGCTTGCTGGAGGATGTATGACCACGACAATTGGATCCGGACAGGCCGGAGTCAAATACAGTGTGTTAACGGGTACAGATTTAAATGAGACGTATGGAGAGGGACTCAACATCCATCCACCATGGGTGAACATCATTAAGTACGATGTGCGTGTACAGGAACAGTTGGAGGCAATCACCGCATTGTCTTCTGAAGGGTTATCCATTACGATGGATGCATCCATTAGATGGAGACCAGAAAATGCAACCTTGGCTACATTGCATACTACGTATGGCCCAACTTATTACCAGAAACTTGTTCAATCTGAACTCCGTAGCGCAGCACGCGAAATTGTAGGGCAGTATACGCCTGAAGAACTTTATGCCTCGCGTAGAACTGAACTACAGCAACAGATGGTAGATCGCGTGAAACGTGGTGTGGAATCACAGTATGTTGTCATTGAAGCGATCTTGATCCGTAATATTGGTTTGCCAGAGCAAATTCAGCAGGCGATTCAAGAGAAGCTTACTGAGGAGCAAGCCGTAGAGCGGTATTTCTTTACTCTGCAGAAAGACAGTCTTGAAGCGCAACGCAAAAGAATTGAAGCAACGGGTCAGGCTGAGTACCAGCGGATTATTACTGAAAGCTTGTCTCCCGAGTTTTTACGGTTTAAAGGCATTGAGGCTACGCAGCAACTCGCAACTTCACCCAATGCAAAAACAGTTATTGTTGGAGGCGGAGAGGGTGGACTACCTGTGATTCTTGGTAATCAGTAAGCTCGATTGTTGCAAAACATTGTTGACGAAGAGGCCTCTAACAAAGAGGCCTCTTTTTTTGTGGGAGTTTTTTTATTTTGACACAACCGCATCTTGACTATCAAGCTATATTCAGGTTACCCAGTAAATTTGCCCTTCAAGAAAAATGCCCGCTAAGAAAACAGAAACCAACTTTTTTGAGCAAGTCTGGGATGTAGTCGCTGAGATTCCCATGGGTAAGGTTACAACGTATGGTGATATTGCAACTTATCTAGGTAAAAAAGGAGCGGCCAGAACGGTTGGGTGGGCGATGAAAGCAGCCGGCGGGAAAGGGCTGCCTTGCCACAGGGTTGTGAATAAAGCCGGCGTATTAACCGCAAGTCAGCTTTTCGAAACACCGTACCTGATGGAAGAACGTCTGCGTTCAGAAGGTATCACCTTCAAAGACAACGGTAACATTGATATGAAATCACATCTGTGGGTACCGGGAAGCGGGGGCGATTTTGTCGATTGACAAAATCTTGAATGCCGAATGCCGAATGCCGAATGTGGAATTTCGAATCTTGAAGTATTTCTTTTTGAAAAAACGGTTTAATCGTTGATCTGGGCTTATTTGACTTGTTCTATGGCCAAATCAGAATAAATTTCACCGACTCACCGACTCACCGACTCACCGACTCACCGACTCACCGACTCACCGACTCACCGACTCACCGACTCACCGACTCACCGACTCACCGACTCACCGACTCACCGACTCACCGACTCACCGACTCACC
>JBGCEN010000364.1:0-5542 GCA_045106435.1 Rhodothermales bacterium | reverse complement strand
GGGGATTGGTGTCTCTGAAGCGTTGGCTCCTGTTGTGGGATTTGCGGTTGTCTTTCTCCTGATTCAAGGGATTGCTTACGGTTTGGCTCGTTTACTCGAAAAATTCCTTGAAGCCATCAAATTGGGTGTGTTGGATAAAGTGTTGGGCGGTGGGATTGGCGTGTTTAAAGCGACGCTTGTTGTAAGTCTGGTGCTTTTCCTTGGCGGCTTTGTGGGTATCCCGAATAAAGAGACGAGAGAGGCTTCGCTTTTTTACCGTACGGTGTATCCGGTCTTGCCGGCTACCTGGGAGTTTGTCGCCGGCCGGCTGCCCAAGGTGAAAGAAGCCGCTGAGGCTGCAGCCGATTCCCTGATCGTTAATCCGGGAGAAATCAAATCGGAAGACAATTAAAACAAAGGGGAGCGCTGGTGAGTAGAGGGAAAGAGCGCTAAATGGCGTGATAATTATCTATACTTCTTCTTGCTCCCTCAAATCATATAAAGATCGCACCAGCCTTTCATGGTCCCCGTTGAACTTAGTTTATCCAACTTCCTAAGCTATGGTGCTGAACCGCAAACACTCGACTTTAGTCAGTTTCATGTAGCTTGCCTTTCCGGTAAAAATGGGCAAGGCAAGTCGGCTTTACTCGATGCCATCACCTGGGTGCTGTGGGGAGAGGCAAGAAAGTCGAGTGGAGGCCATAAGCCAGATGACGAACTGCTGCGCATAGGGGCGCGGCGGATGAAAGTGGAACTGGTTTTTGATGTAGAGTCGGTTCGGTATCGTGTGATGCGCGCTTATTCTCGTTCTGCAACCGGCAAAACGAGTAAGGCTGAGATGGAGCTGCAGGTGCTCGACACAGGAACGGATGAAGGCCGGCCTTTGACGCAGTCGTCCATTCGCGAAAGCCAGAACTTTTTGAATGAAATTCTGGGCCTGGATTACCACACGTTTATCAATTCGGCCTTCTTGCTGCAGGGGCGCTCCGACGAGTTTACTAAAAAGAAACCCAACGAGCGTAAGGACATCCTGGGACGAATTCTTAACCTTGGGAAATATGACAAGCTTTCTTTCATGGCTCGCGATAAGCAACGCGTGCTCACGGCAGAAGTAGACGTCAGAAAGCGGGAGAATGATCGACTTGTTGATGCGCTTGAGCCTGAGGGTGTCTGGAAAGAATTGTCGGCTGAAGTCACTGCTGCTTTAAAGGAAAAGCAAGATGCGCTGGAGGAAGTCAGGCGTAATGAGTCAGGCATTGTAGAACAACTCGGAGCTATTGATGCACAAGTTAAAGCTGCAGAAGCGTTAAATGAGTCGATCGCAAGGATGCGTGAGCAGAAACGCATTCAGGAAGAAGAGAAAAACTTGCTGGACGTTAATATCAAGAAAGCAAAAGATCTTGTCGTCCAGGCCAAGGATATTGAAGTCTTGTATAATGAGTTGATGACGCTCATTGAAGAACGCGAAGCGCTAGACTCAAGTCGGGAAGTATATAGAGGGATCGAAAGGCAAATTGAGCAGAAGAAAAATGAACTGCAGCAATATCGACAGGATTCTGAACAAAAGATCAAGCACCTCGAACTTGAACTGAAAGTAGGTAATGATTCCCTTGCAGAGATTGAGTCCAGACTGGAAGGCAAGGAGAAGTATGAGGCAGATCTGTCGTCAGCAAAGGCAGCGAAAGAACGAGTGGATCAAATACGTGAAAAGATAGCTCAGCGCGAGTTGATTCAAAATGAAATCACACAACTTGAAAAAAAGGCTTCGGGTAAACGTGAGTCGATTTTGGGGCACCTGAAGAGTCTGGAAGAACGCAAGTCTGCCGTACGAAGCGGGACAGTGCAAAAACAATCTCTTCTGCAAGATCAAGCCAGGTTCGGAGCGCAGGTGGAAGAACAGATTGCATGTAAAGAAGAGCTTGAGGAGATAACAAAAAAGGGCCAGCTGGCCGGCGAAGTTATTAAATCATCGGAAGGAGAGATTGGTGCTTTAAGCAACGAAAAGGGCCGGATTCAAGAGCAGTTTGCACAATTACAGGATTTGGAGCAGTCACAATGCCCCACGTGCGGCAGTGAGTTGACTACAAAGCATAGAGAAGAAGTAGCCGGCCAGCTATCCTCGCACCTGGCTGAAATCGAAGATAAAATAGCCGGCAATCAAAAACTCATCGACACCCAAACCCTGATTCGTAATCAGATGCGCGATTCGTTCCGTGCACTGAAGGAAAAATCAGACAAACTGGCTGATGCAGGGGAGAGGCTTGCGCTTGCCGGCGAACAACTCAAAACAGTTGTTGCGTTAGAACAGGAGGGCCTGGAATTAGAAGCGAAAATCAACCAACTGAAAAATGAACTTGAACAGCAATCGTATGCGAGGGAAGAGTTTGATCAGCTGAATGTGTTGAACGAAAAAATAACGGCGATTGCGCTAGATGATGAAGCGCTGGAAAAAGATCGTTTCAAGGCGAATCAGATTGTTCGTTATGAAGAGCATCTGCGAAATATTCTCCATGCAGAAGGGCGGAAAGAAAGCCTGCTGGAAAAAAACAAAGCCCTCAAGCGCCAAATAGACCAGGCACGTGTCAAGATCGATGACGGAGCGCACGTACTCGCCCTACGGCAAGGCATTGCAGATATAGAAAAACAACTGGGCGCTACAGGTTTTGACCCCGTGAGATTTGAGGAGGTACGGCGTAAAATCAAAGAACTGGGGCACGTGCAGAGCCAGTACAAAGACTTGTTGAATGCGCAGCAAAATTTATCAGACTGGGAAGCGCAAGTGGAGCGTCTTGTTAAGCGGATTGAACAGATCGCATCGGAGATTGATGAGCACGTGTTGAAGCACAAAAATCTGGTTTCTGCGTTAGGCGGTCGTGTTGATCTGGAGGCCTCGTTGAAAGAGATAAAAGCGCAGCGGGGAATTCTAGAAAAGAATGCGCAAGATCTTCAGATGCAGGCAGGCGAGTTGTCTGCAAAACTGGAACAGGCCAAAAAAGACAGGCAATCTTTAAAAGAAGGACGAGCCAGGTTAAAAGAAGTTAAGTCAGAAGAAAACCTTTACAGCAAGTTGCGCCGCGCATTTAGCAAGCAGGGCATTCCCTCGCTCATCATTGAGCAGTCTCTTCCAGAAATTGAAGATCGCACCAACGACTTGTTAACGCGGCTTGCTGATGGGAAAATGCGCGTGACGCTTGAAACGTTGCGCGATAAAAAAACAGGGGGCACAAAAGAAACGCTGGAGATCATCATCACAGATGAACAGGGCGTTCCAAGGGCTTACGAGACGTTTTCTGGCGGGGAGGCTTTTCGTGTAAACTTTGCGCTCCGCATTGCACTGTCGCAAATGCTGGCCGAAAGAAGCGGTGTTAGAATCCGCACGCTAGGCATCGATGAAGGATTTGGTACACAGGACGAAGAGGGGATTCAAAACTTGATAGAAGCTTTACAGGTAATCCAGGAAGACTTCGACAAAATCATCGTAATAACACATCTGGAACGCTTGAAAGAGGCATTTCCTGTAAGGATTGAAGTCGAAAAGCACCCGGTAGATGGCTCAAGGTTCACGATGATTAGGTCTTAACCACCTCGCCTGCCGGCACTCCTTCTTGAAAAAAGAGGAGATTATTTTGGTGAGCATTAAGCTGGCTTTCTGAACACTGCCAGCTTAATAAACCAGGCTAACATATACCCCCACACCCTGCCGACGTACCGTGGAAGCGCCGGCTGTGGTTTCCTCCGTCAGAAATGTACCCAGTACAGAGAACGTGTCTGTAAACCTGAATCCAAGGTAGCCTTTGAACTGGTAAATATTGGGGCGCAGGCCGCCCAGCTGATTCCTGTATTGAAAGCTGGTTTCAATCGAAACGAGCTTTGCAATCAAGACACGCATCTCACCCATGTAGCCTACTTCATAATTACGTTTCTTATTGTCAAGATCTTCCACAGTGCCAAGCCCGCTATACGCAAAATCTCCAAGCCGCATGGTTGTAAGACCGCCAATGCCAATGGCCCTGAGTGCAAAAAAAGAACGCTCATTTCCTATATGAATGGACGGGCCGAGCCTCAGATTAACCCATTTTACATCTAAATCGATAAATCCAGATTTGTCGTAATCAAGCAGGGTGAGCCCCATGCTGAGGGGCGTTCGAATGAGGTCCATGTTTATAACCCCAACGCGCCAGCGGAAGTCAAACGATTTGAGATCTGCTGATCTTACGCCGGCAGATAGAATGGCTGTTCTGGCCAGGCCCGTTCCTTTTGAGTCAGGGTCAATCTGCGTAGCTGATGCAATGCGGGAGTACATAAATTGACCATAATACGCTTCGTTATCATAGTCATAGAAAATCCGGGGAGAAAGCTCTATTGCCAGATCAGGAATGGAGCCAGCAACCTGCGCGACTGCTTTGTCTGCCGGCATAAAGCTTAGGAGTAACACAAGCGCCAAGCAATATTTACTGAAGCTAAAAGCGCTATTAAAACCAATGGACATGCATTCTGAAACTTAAGAACGAATTAAAGAAACCTGGGTGGGTATCCTTTTTAAGTTGGCAGGATTCAGTGATCGGTTTTCAGAAACTGAAACCTGATCACTAACTAACTCTTGCGCCGCCTGTCATGTCTCATGATGATCAATCCTGTAAGGATAAAACTGCCACCAATAATTTGTGGTATAGTGATCAGTTCTCCCAGCAAAAAATAACCGCCAACAAGAGCTACAAGTGGAACGAGATTGCCAAAGACGGCAGTATGGGTTGCTCCAACTCGCTTGACAACAATCACCCAAATAGCAACCGCAATTCCTGTGGATAGGGCACCTGAATATAGGATCGCTGCCCAGACGGAAAAGGTTACAATCGACCAGTCAATTTGTTCAAAATATGGAACGGCAATGAGGAGATTAAATGGAAAGGCACAGAGCAATCCAACAAGGATCAGCGTCATCGGATCAACATTCTGTGAGATCGGCCGGCTGAAGGCAGTATATGAGCCCCACATAATGGCGGCGCATAGTGTAATGAGATTACCGACAAGGTATTCATCGGAGAGATTGATGGCTTTGCTACTGAAGAGAACAATAAGAAAAGTACCCGACAGAGAAAGCAGCAATCCAACCCATGCTTGTTTGCCTAATTGTTCATAGCCAAACAGAATCCCGATAAGGGCCGTCCATATTGGTGTGCTCGACATAATGAGCGCTGAGTTGCCGGCCGTTGTATTTTCGATGCCGACGATAAATGCAACTTGATAAAAGAAAAACCCGAGCATTCCAAGTCCCAGCACCGTTTTGAGGTGCGGTTTAAGCTCCGGCCAATGAAAAAGCCGAAGGCTCTTTCTCTGGATGGCCAGCATGATCCAGAGGGCAGCGGCTGAGGTGATGAACCGAAATACATTCAGTACAAAAGGATGCATTGCCGCAAGGGCTTGCTTCAAAATGGGGAAGTTGATTCCCCAGATTAATACGACGAGGATTACAAGGCCATCGTCTTTGGTAACGTGTTTGATGGGTTGCAAATGGGAGATATGGTTAGCGTTATTTGCTTGTTGGATGCTCGTTTGGGTCCAT
>JBGCEN010000363.1:0-11075 GCA_045106435.1 Rhodothermales bacterium | reverse complement strand
GTTCGAAGTAGACTCCCCAGTTAGATTACACAATACCCTCGCAAACAGTAATCTCGCCATTATCCCGGGCAAACGACACGCTTTTCAGAATGTGAATCTTGATTTAATGGTCCCGCTGCTCCGCCGGCATTTTGATCAGCGATAGCGAGAAGACTGCAGCATGAAGACTGCAGCAAAAAGACGATCGTAAAAACAGACTTTATTTCTCTTCTTTCAACTGTGCTATTTTGCTGATAATTCCTTCGTTATCCGGCTCGAGCGCTAAAGCCTTTCTATAATTTACAAGCGCATGATCGCGCTGTTCAAGCTTGGTGTACAGGTCTCCAAGACTACTGTAAACTCCTGATTCTTCCGGATAAAGGTCTGCGTTAAACGTAAACACATCCAGAGCCAGTTGATATTCTTCCAGCGTATTCATGTGAAAACGACCGTACGCGTTTAGTTCATTCCATCCAAATACATACCCATCGGGGTTGGTTTTTTCTATGTGTTTGTAGTGCATCCTGGCCGCTTCAAAACCTGCGGTCTTATAAAGTTTGTCAAACTCATCATACATGGATGTTAGACTGATCGCCGGCGCGCGTCCCTTGAGCAAATCGATCAAACCATTACGAATATCCAATACAGGTCCGAAGTAATCATTGCAGGCAATTGTCAGGCTGTACCCAAGTTCTGGTAGCAAGGTAAAGTAACTGGTATAGCCAGTATCGCGGCCCCCGTGCTCAACCGTTTTATCCCCTTTGTACGTATCAATAAACCAACTTAATCCATTGTATCTGTCCCCCCAAAGATGTACAGATGGATCCCACAAGCTGTCGTAACTCTCCTCGGATAATATGCGCGCCTCTTTATAGATTCCCTTGTTCAAATTCGCTATGCCCCAGTGTGCCATTTCAATTACATTCGCATTGAGCGTTGAACTCGGGGCATGACGCCAGTTGTAGGGATAGACTTCGCTAACGGTCATGTGCCCAAATCCTACATGAGGTGACGTTCGAAGTGGCGTTTCTATTTCTTCAATTAAAAAGGAGCTTTTGTCCATCTCCAAAGGCGAGAGAATATGCTCGTTTATATATACTTCGAAGGGCTTGCCAGACACTTTTGCTATAACGTCTCCAAGCACATCAAACGCAATGTTGCTGTATTCCCATTTCTCCCCGGGAGATGCGATGAGGGTTTCTTTTGAGAGACTTCTGACGTACCGCTCGGCTGCCCCTTCATCATATTGCGGTTTCTCCCATTCATAATCATCCTCGTCTGGCATGCCCGCATTGTGCTGTAACATTTGCCGGATCGTAATCTCTTTATAGCGCGGGTCATCGAGCTTGAAGTAGGGTAAATAGGTGACCAATCGTTCATCAAGATCCATGAGGCCTTGTTCAACCAGTTGCATGATCGCTATGGCAGAAAAAGGTTTGGATACGGATGCCATGTGAAAGATGTGCGCCGGCGATAACGGCTTGCCCGTATTCAGGTCTTGTACTCCGAAAGCATTGGCGTACAGAATGGTTTCCTTATCGGTTATTGCAACGGCAAGGCCAGGGATGCCAAATCTTTGCTGATACGATTCCAGCAGGCTATCAATCTGTACTGTGAGATGATCATGCTGGGCAATTAATTGGTCTGATGATAGAATCAACAAAAAGGCGGCGCATACCCAAACAGACAGAATCTTCTGCATTACAAATCCGGTGATTAGTTTTCATTAACGATGCAGCAATAAAATATTTACCTTATCCTGTTTAAAAAGCGGAATTCATAGCGTCATGGTGCATAATTTATGCACATATAATATTTATTTGCAGAAAAAAAAAAAGAATGCAATGAAATCAAGTAGACAAGGATATTCTCAGATTACTGCAACAGAATGCCAGACTCACGAGCGACCAAATAGCAGAGCATGTTGATCTATCTGCTTCAGCCGTGCAAAGGCGATTAAAGAGACTTCGCCAAACAGCTATTGAATCGGAAATAGCCATTTTATCACCTGAAGCGATAGGTCCCCATTTAACTATAATTATTGATGTCGAATTTGAAGATGAGAATTCCCGGCTCCTGCACGATTTTAAGACCTTGATGAAAAGTAGGCCAGAAGTACTTCAGTGTTATCAAACAGCCGGGCGAACAGATTTTGTAGTTATTGTTGTGGTCCAGGATATTGAAGAGTATAACACGTTTGCAGAAGCATGCTTTCTAACAAACAGTAATCTTAAACGCTATCAAACCAATGTGGTGCTGGATCGAGTGAAAATAGGATTTCAATACCCGATTTAGATTTACTGATATACAGCTTACTTAGACACGGTTGAGATTTTCCCCTATTCCTATTTCTGCACATCCATAATCTCAATTGACAATAATTTGCGCACAAAAAAACTACTTGAATCGAAAGAAAGATCAATCATACAGTCATAGAACGCGCAACCATTTCTCTTCGGATGGGTAGCAAAACACGCGTTGAATCAGGCATAAGGATACCTTGACCACTCCCTCTTCTTCTACCCTGAAAAACAAACTGGCCAATCTGCCGGCTCGTCCTGGTGTATACCAACACAAGGACGAAAAGGGGAAGGTTATCTATGTGGGGAAAGCCAAAAGCCTGCGCAGCCGTGTACGCTCTTATTTTCAGGAAAGCCGTACAAGAGAAGGCCGGATTGGTATCCTGATCAGCAAAATCAGAGATGTTGAGATCATTGTTACAGATACAGAAGCTGAGGCATTGATCCTTGAAAACAATCTGATCAAAAAGCTGAAGCCCCGCTACAATGTGCTTTTGCGGGATGACAAAACCTATCCGTACATCTGCATAAAAAACGAGAAATTCCCGCGTATTTTCCCCACCCGCCGGGTACAGCGTGATGGCTCGAAGTACTTCGGTCCGTATACCGATGTCAAAAACATGAAGCTCATGCTGCAAACCATCCGCATGATTTTCAAAATTCGTACGTGCAGCCTGCATCTCAATCAGAAGCCTATTGAAGCCGGCAAATATCAGGTATGTCTTGAATATCACATCAACAAATGTGCAGGCCCTTGTGTGGGATATCAATCTGAAGAAACCTATAACCAGACGATTAAACAGGTCGAGCAACTGCTGAATGGTCACACCCGTGAATTGGTAAGCTTGCTGGAAGATGAAATGAAACGGCTGTCGGAAAACATGAAGTTTGAAGATGCAGCCACCATGCGCGACCAAATTCACGCTGTCAAGAACTACTCTGAAAAGCAGCGTATCGTCAGCCAGGACTTTGTGGATCGCGACTTATTTGCCTTGTCTATAAACAGAGAGATCAACACCGCGTGTGGTGTGCTATTCAAAGTGCGTGAAGGTAAAGTAATTGGCCGGCAGCACAAGTATCTCCGCCCCATTGAGGGACTGGAAGAGGCAGAGCTCATGCAGTCTTTTCTTGAGCATTATTATACAGAAGCCAGCTTCTTCCCCGAAGAAGTGCTGATAGCCACATTGCCTACTTCTCCCGAACCGCTCGAAGAATTACTGAGAGAAAAGCGCGGCAAGAAGGTAACGATCAAAGTCCCTGAACGCGGAGATAAAGCCGGCCTCCTTCGGCTTGTGGGGGCCAACGCCAAGCTGTTAATTGACGAGTACAAGCTGGAAAAAGACAAACAGGAAGAGGGACGTATTCCCCATGCAGTAAAAACGCTGCAAGCGGATCTCTACATGAAACAGCTTCCCCGCCACATCGAGTGCTTTGACATCTCACATTTGGCCGGCACTGGTACGGTTGCTTCCTGCGTTGTGTTTGAAGATGGCCGGCCCAAGAAGAGTGCTTACCGGACCTACAAAATCCGTAGTGTGGAAGGCAAACCTGATGACTTCGAATCGATGCGAGAAGTCATTGCGCGAAGATACAAGAAGCTGCTCGAAGAAAACGGCCCCTGGCCTGATCTTGTGGTGATTGACGGAGGAAAAGGCCAGTTATCAAGCGCAGTCACGGCACTGAACAGTGTTGATGTTTATGGCAAATTCCCTGTAGTAGGGTTGGCAAAACGACTGGAAGAAGTCTTCTTCCCGGGAGACTCGGAAAGCCTTCAAATTGCAAAAACGAGTGCTTCGCTTCAGCTGCTTCAACGTATCCGAAACGAAGCCCATCGGTTTGCGATTACTTTTCAGCGGAAGCAACGACAGAAAAGTACGCTCCATTCAGAATTACACGATATCCCGGGCGTTGGGGAGAAAACAGCCAGAAAGCTGCTCAAACACTTTGGCTCAGTAAAGAAAGTGAAAGAGGCCCCTATGGAAGAGCTAAAGCAACTCGTCGGGCCTTCAGCGGCGGGTAAAGTATTTGGGCATTTTAATGGTGGTTAGTGGTTAGTAAGGCGAATCAGGGGTTGAAATGCTGTTTTATTCGGATTCAACTTTTACGCTTGTCATCCTCAACTTGATTGGGGATCCATGAGAGTGTTCGGAAAAGACAGCATGACCAGAGATGATCTGAACTGTGCAGTGCTTCAAGCAGGTCAACCAATCCAATACGCTGTCTTTTTATTGTAACTCTCATGGATCCTCAATCAAGTTGAGGATGACGCTGAGTATAGAATTTTGCTTGTTCAGTTGTGTCAAAAACCGATTCGCATTAGTGGTTAGTAAAATAGTCAAAATCTAACTACCAATATTTAACCACTAACCACTTTTTCCAGCTAATTAATTGATTTCAGCACACTACACTAGGCGTGTGGACAATTAACTTTCAAAATACATTGCGCGCCCTAGTTCTACCCCACGCTCATCCACGAGGCCAAGACTCCATCTTCATCCCGGTTTCAGCCTCAATCACCAATAATCGATTGTACTTTGCCAAACGCTCTGATTGCGTAATCGACCCGACTTTGATTTGATTACCAGATAAACCGACGGCCAGATCGGCCAACCAGTCATCTTCAGTTTCGCCACTTCGCGCACTGACCGTCACCTTCCAGCCGGCTGCTCTGGCTTTATTAAATGCTTCGATTGCTTCTGTTAATGAGCCGATCTGATTTACTTTAAGCAGCAATGCATCAGCAGCATTCATCGAAATCGCTTTCTCTATTCGCGCCGGATTGGTGCACAGCAAATCATCTCCAAGCACCAGCGCTTTGCCATTAATTTGCTGTTTCAAAATTTTCCAGTTGTCCCAGTCTTCTTCAGCCAATCCGTCTTCCACGCTTACAATCGGATAGTCATTAACCCAGCCGGCTACGATATCAATCATCTCTTTGCTCGAGATGGGTTCTGTATCCAGTACATACCCACCCTCCTTGTAGAAATGACTTGCAGCAACATCGACAGCCAATGAAACCTCTACGCCTGGTTTGTAGCCGGCTGCTTCTATCGCTTCAACAGCCGCAGCAAGCATTTCATCAGCATCAGCAAATGGGGGGGCGAGCCCTCCCTCATCAGCGCGTAACAACCGATAATCATAACGTTTCTTTGTTAGCGAAGCTGCTGCCTGGAATACGGCATAGGTCATCGACATCGCTTCATCGATCGTTTGTGCGGCTGCCGGCACAACCAGCACATCCTGAATCGGCACCTGACCGCCGGCGTGTAATCCACCGCTAAACAGATTGATCGTTGGGCGTGGAAGCTGTATCTGGTTGTTAGACGTCAATGCAGCATAATATTGATACAATGGTTGCTCCCGCTCCATAGCGCAGGCCCTGCTAAATGCCAGGGAAACGGCGAGTATTGCATTGGCTCCAAGACGCGACTTATTCGAGGTGCCATCCAATTCCAGCAACGCGTTGTCCAGGGCTCTCTGATCTATAAACGCGGTACCCATCAGTACTTTTGCCATTTCATTGTTAACATGCCCCACTGCCTTGCGGCATCCAAGCCCCCCGTAGCGCAATGCATCTCCATCCCGCAACTCATGTGCTTCTGCACGCCCACTGGAAGCACCCGAAGGCACAGATGCAATCCCAACGGCACCGCTTTCAAAATGACACGCAGCTTTTACCGTAGGCCGGCCGCGGCTGTCTAGTATTTCCCAGGCACGTAGTTCTTTGATGGAGGGCATAGGGTTTTGTAGGAATTAGCTCAATTTTGTCCGAATAACACCGATTTGAATATCGAACACCCAACAAGGAATGTCCAATCATGAAGGGTTCTCAAAATCCTTTAACATTGAAAACTCTTGGGTGATTACTGTATCGATAAATTGAGAGAGAAGGCATGGATTAAATCAGCCATTCGTGTGGGCTGATCATATATTAATGCACGTACGAGAGTTATTTGCCGTGCCTTTTCTTCATCAGTTAAATATTCTAAAGGCGAACGACCAGCAACGCGGGCCAGCAGGCAGGCAAGAGTATGCTTCACCGCTCTATACTCAAAGTCAGCATCAACGCGTTTTGAAATTTGAGCATACGTCTCCCAATAGAAGAGCGCTGTCGTGATAAAGGCTGCATGCTTATGTTTCAGATGATGCGCTTTGCTTAACAGATGTGTCATGGAGAATCCAATATCGAAAGCGGGATCTCCTAAATGAATCACCTCATGATCCAGCAGAACCATCCTCCCATTTCTAACAAGAATATTCTTGGGACTGTAATCTCCATGCACCAGCGTGATCTTGAGTTTGCGTGTTTCTTCAACCAATGCATGTAGAAAGTCCGCTGCCGACGGCACATGACTCGCTGTAAACAAATAATAGGGTTCGAGGCGCAAGGACTCGAAAAAGTCGAGCCCCTGAATAATGCCATCTGCTGGATAATCGTCTGGATTATATTGGTGAATCAGGCCAAGACATTGTCCAAATTGTGCGACAATGCGTAAATCCACCTCGCCCTCAAGCAGTGATTGCTTCCAGTTTGCATGCGGTTCAGGTACGGCTTCCATGCACAAAAGATGGTGTGTCGTATCCTCAAATACCAACCGTGTGATCATGCCGGCTGGTGCCAAAGTACGCAGCAGTCTTATGCCTTCAGCTTCCCGGTGGATGCGCTCTGGATTAGAGAACCAGTCTTCTTTTACCCGCAGTTTTGCAAGGGCCTGCTTTACAACAAAGCTCGGCCCTGCAACGCGCTTTACCAACACCGTTCGGTTGGAAACACCGCCGGCGAGAATCCTCATTCCCGGCGACTCACCTCTTTCAAGATGCCCCCGTTCTTTAAGGTAATCTAGAAGCTGGGTCCCCTCTTCAATATTCACTAGCATTAGTGCTTGAGGAAGTATGGTGGATAGGCGCGCTTACTTCTTAAGATGCAGCTCTTTAAACCGGCGCGCCTGTTTTTCAATCGCCGGCTCTGCTGCCAATCGTTCAATGCTTGAGGCGCCAAAGAAGCCGTCGATGCCGGTTGTCCTGTCCAGCACATACTGAACATCCTCAGGCTCTCCGAGTGGGCCACCATGACAAATGACGATGATATCGTCGCGCAGTTCTTTCGCGCGATCATGCATTGCCTGAATCCGCTCAACAGCTTCATCCAATGAGGGTGCTGTGGTACTCACACCGATCGAACCTTTCACCGTGGTATTCATGTGGGTGACCAGCATATCAGCGCCGGCGTCGATCATCTTGTCTACCTGAGACACATCAAATACATACGGGCAGGTAAGCAGCTCAAGCTTGTGTGCTTCACGCACCATCTCTACTTCCAGGTCATAACTCATGCCTGTTTCTTCGAGGATCTGTCTGAAGTTGCCATCAATCACCCCAACCGTAGGGAAATTCTGCACGCCATCAAATCCCATGTCTTTGATTTTCTTCAGAAACACCGGCATCATGCGAAAAGGATCGGTGCCATTCACGCCGGCCAATACCATGGTATCTTTTACAACCGGCAATACTTCACCAGCCATATCTTCGACAATGGCGTTTGCATCTCCATACGCAAGGATGCCGGCTGCACTCCCCCGTCCAGCCATTCGATACCGGCCAGAGTTGTAAATAATAATCAAGTCTACCCCTCCACGCTCAGCAAACTTCGCTGAAATCCCCGTACCCGCGCCTGCGCCAATGATGGGTCGTCCTGCTGCAATTTCGCCTCTGAGCCGGCGAAGGCTTTCTTCATATGGGATAAATGGCATAGATTTTCTTTTCCAGGTTTGTCGATTCTTTATCAGGTGAAATCTGAAGCCAAATATATAGACCAGAAAACTTAAAAAGAAAGCACCGAGCCTAAAGTAAAACTCAGCAAGGCAGATTCATGAATCTCCCCAACGCCCACTTCGAGGAGAGCAGCGAGAAAGACAATGAGCTCCTAAACGTATTCCAGCATTTTCTCCACCACGGCGTCCGCGAAAGCCGGATCGTTGATGTGAAGGTCATATTCCAGCAACTCGACATTTCCCGCGACATTTTCACGTATGGCATTAAACAACGCAGTATCTGCCTCGGGGTTATAGAACGGTTGCCCGTTGTTATCAAGCATACTGACGCCTTTCAAAGGCAGCAACAAAGCAGCCGGCGCGGTAGATTTATTGAGCTTTTTCGCGATGATCTCACCCAGCCTTGCACATTCCTCGGGCGAAGTACGCATCAAAGTTACGTTCGGGTTGTGCTTGTAAAATAACCGATCAGCAAATTCCGCTGGCACTGTACTCATGGCATTAAAATTCACCATGTCAAGCGCACCACAGGACACAACCTGAGGAATACCCTTGCTTGCAGCAGCGTCTAACCGCAACGGGCCCGCGGACAACACACCCCCTACCAATTCATCGCACCACTCGGTGGTCGTTACATCCGCTACACCAGATACATATCCATCATTAATCAACCCTTCCATAGCGCGACCGCCTGTACCAGTGGCGTGAAATACGACCACTTCATAACCTTCAGCATCAAGGCGTTCACGTACGCGGGTAACACAAGGTGTGGTTACACCAAACATGGTGGTTGCAATCAGCTTACGATCTTCTTTAATAGCAAGCTGCTGCTCAACCATCCCGCAGATCGCGCCGGCGGCATTGGCTAGCACCTGCTTTGAAATACGGTTTAATCCTGCAATATCGACCACAGAATACATCATGGTAATGTCTTTGATATCGACGTAAGGACCAACATCTCCCGAAGCCAGGGTTGACACCATCATTTTAGGCACACCTACCGGAAGCTGACGCATGGCCGCAGTGCTGATATTAGTCCCGCCACCGCCCCCAAGGCTAAGCACACCATCAAACCGACCTTCAGCATAGAGTGCAAGCGCCAATCGGGAAACGCCGGCAATCATGACGTCCATTGCTTCTCCCCGATCTCCATTTTCGCGTAATTGGTTCAAAGAACTGCCGCCGGCCTTTGCCACTTCAGCAGCGGATATGTCTGCCGCTACATCGGGGTCATGGAGGACTCCGGTATCCATCATGAGCACTTTGTGCCCTTGATTACGAATGATCTTTTCCACAAAAGCATATTCTTCCGCTTTTGTATCAAGGGTACCAATCATCAGGATCGTCTTCATCTTCCGCATGCATATTGTGTGAGTAGATAGCCGATGTTATGAACGCAAATGGGTAAAAGTCAAAAGCATTTAAGATTGTCCGGTTTACATCGTAGATTGTCTCGCCTTTCAACTAGAAACACCTGACAATTATGCTCAATTACATCTGGGCCGGCCTGCTGATATTAAGTCTGGTCTTTGCCCTTATCTATGATGCGCGCGATATCGCGCGTGACACGTATAGAAATGGCACGGACGTACCCGTTACCCTCTCTTTTCCGGATGGATACAACGAGGCTGCAAACAGGCTCGATGTCGAAGTTCAAATGGATGTTCAGGCCATTCAGCAGCTCTACGGCATTGAAGAATCTGTCGCATCCTCTTATGCCGGCACCCTCGTGCAAAATGAGGATGGGCGACAATTGCAGTTTGCGCAAGATATAGACTTGCCCGAGCCCATGGCCACCATCAGGTCAATGACTTCCAAGAGAAACAATGATCTGCGAGGCCTCCTGGCTTTTTCAGGACCCGTCATTGGCGATATCAGGTCTGCTACAGTCACATTTGAGCCCGTCAGGTTTGTTAAAATGGCTGCCATTACGCAGGCCGCGATTGATTTTGCGGATACTGCCGTCTCCATTGCGCTGGGACTCATCGGTGTGATTGCCCTTTGGATGGGCTTGCTGCGCATCGCAGAGACATCCGGCTTGATCCTTTCGCTCGTCCGCTTTACGCAGCCCGTATTCCGCCGGCTCTTTCCGGAGATTCCCAAAGATCATCCAGCGCTTGGCATGATCATTCTCAACTTGACGGCCAACATGCTGGGACTTGCCAATGCGGCGACGCCGCTCGGCATCAAAGCCATGGAGTCGCTGCAAGAACTCAATCCACACAAGGACACAGCCTCCAACTCCATGGTGATGCTGCTCGCGATGAATACAGCCAGCGTTCAAATTGTCCCCCCCTCTCTTCTGGTCGCCATCATGGGACTACAGGTAAATCAGCTTTTCTTTTCAATTCTTATCACAACTTCATTGTCTTTGGTCATTGCCATTGTGATGACCAAACTGCTTGAAGGCATGAAACGATTCAGAATCGTCGAAAATGAAGAGTAAGCTACGCTTACAAATAAAAAGTAAAAAGCTAAAAGTTAAAAGTTAAAACTGTCTAGATCAGCGTTTTGTTATGGAATATTTCAGATCTATTATTGACCTCATTTCGGTATTCGTCTTGCCGGCGTTTATCATCGGTTTTCCTATCTATGGATTGCTGAAGAAGGTGCCTGTTTATGAGGAGTTTGTGGAAGGCGCAAAAGAAGGATTTCACGTGGCGGTCAAAATTATACCGTACCTCGTTGCGATCCTGTTTGCCATCGGGATGTTCAGGGCTTCTGGTGCGCTCGACTTCCTCATTGAAGGCCTGCGGCCTGTACTGGCATTGATTGGCTTTCCGGCCGAACTCGTTCCTATGGCGATTGTGAGGCCCCTTACGGGCTCAGGATCTGCCGGTATTGTAGCCGAGATGGTCCAGAAATACGGGGAAGATGACATCCTCGTCAAAATGGCTGCGACCATGTTTGGCTCAACCGAGACGACTTTTTATGTGATTGCCGTCTATTTCGGCGCCGTCCAGGTAAAGAAAACCAGGCATGCTGTGCCGGCCGGCTTAACAGCTGATTTTGCCGCGATGCTTAT
>JBGCEN010000362.1:0-11110 GCA_045106435.1 Rhodothermales bacterium | reverse complement strand
CTTTAACCGCCCATTTTAAATATGGGGTTCGATCTTGCGCATGACTATGCGGCAGGATGCACAAACAGGATATGCCTAGAAAGAGCAGTACTAACCGCAAGGTCTGCATAAATTAATCGGCTAAACTAGTACTTTGTCAGGATAATAAGTTAAGTACTGAGGTTCATAGGTACGAGAAGTACAAGGGGTACGAAACGTACGAAATACGGTTCGCTTCAGTTAATTCGAACGTTTCGTACTCATTGTACGCTTCGTACCATCCAAAGACTTTGATCAATATATGCTATGGCCCATTATGTGGTGGCAATTGATCCTGTCATGAGCTGTCCGAAATAAAAAGAATAGCAGAAGAATGAACTTTCATTTCTGGAAGATATTGAAGAAAAGATAGCTTGGGACTACCTTTTCATTTATATCCATATAATTCGCGTTTGAGATAATACGCGCTTGAGAAAATGAGTCCAGAATTCAACGTTCAGATTGCCACATCTGAACATTTATCTTATGCAGAAGCGGTTTGTAAGGTTATCGAAAACGCTGCAAAGAAGCGTGGTACTGGAATTGCCAAGCGCGATCCTGAGTATATCAGGCAGAAGATGCGCGATGGAAAGGCTGTCATTGCTTTGCATACCAGTGAAGAGCAGGGTACACAACTGGCTGGTTTCTGTTACATAGAAACATGGGGGCACAATAAATACGTAGCCAACTCAGGGCTCGTTGTTTCTCCGGCTTTTCGTAAGGCCGGCCTAGCAAGAAAGATCAAAGAAACGGCATTCGAGCTATCTCGAAAGAAGTATCCGGAGGCAAAGCTCTTTGGTATTACCACAAGTCTGGCGGTAATGAAGATCAACTCGGATCTTGGATACAAGCCTGTTACGTTTTCTGAATTGACTACGGACGAGGAGTTTTGGAATGGATGTCAGAGTTGTCCGAACTTTGATATCCTCACACGAACAAACAAAAAAATGTGCCTTTGTACCGGGATGCTTTGTGATCCGGGAGCCGAAGTGAAAGACGAGGCAAGCGCTAAGGTGAAAGACGGGACAAGCGCTACAGTGATAAACGCGGAGGAAGCCAGTCGATAAACGTTCGACGCATTCCCAACGAAATTGGAAGTTTGAGACATCATCTACCTGGACAATGTCCGGCCAGTGCTATTTGCACTGCCCTTGATACAGTGTGCTTAATACAGTGTACTTAATACGGTGTACTTAAAAACTATGCACTCACAGCTTCCATCATGGGAGCCATGTCCGAAATTTTGGGGAGATCGTTGTGCTCTGCTAATGTAGGAGTTGATTCATCCAGGATTTCAACTTCCAGTTTGGCAAGTTCGCGAACCTCTTTTGTAATCTCTGCGGTCAAATCAACCGAAGTGGCTTTGCCATCATCCATTAATTCGACGATGTCCCAAAGTCCTTTGGTGACTTCGATAAGTTTCGATGACCGGGCTTGCTCAACTTCAATAAGATCTCTGAGCTTCTGGTTTTCTTCCCGAAAAGAGGTGTCCATCTTGCATAAAAACTGGTACATCTCCTTTAATGCAAGCGTGTGCAGTTCTTTTTGCTGCGAAAGATGAGATAACTGCTCTTCGTATTCAGCGAGCTTTTGCTCAGGAGAAACAGGACTTTGAGGAGTCGCTTCCTGAAAAGATTGATTTCTGCTTATCGCTTGACGGGGGCGGAATAAATTCTTGGCAACCATTATTTAATACCTGTCACATTACAAATCTAGGGAGAGCTGGCTGCAGAGAAGTTTGGGCAGCCTTGGAGGGGATACAGTTATATAAACTATCAAAAGCTATTCCATTTTTGGTTGTCCTTGAAATGCCGGCTGTTTGTGCCTGTTTTTTTGCCCAAACCTTGTGATTCGTATCGAGGGCTCATTTTTTTACAACAATCTGTGTATGTTGGATAGGGCAATATTGTTGGGTAGAGGGGTAGTTCTTACAGTTGGAAAATGCTGGTATAAAATATGGCTTGTAGACCTGTAGAAGACCCCCTGTAATCTCAAAGTGATAAATCTCTTTAGTGGGGTCAAGAATACGCTGTTACTTTAGTCATGACTTGTTTCGGGTATAGTGTTCAAGGTTCACCGTTTTTGTATGCAAAAACCTGCAGTTCATGCCCTGGTACTTTGTACGCAAAAAATATCGTATTGAAGTTCATAGGTGCGAAAAGTACGAGGGGTTCAACAGGTACGAAATACGGTTCGCTTCAGTTAATTCGAACGTTTCGTACCCATCGTACGCTTCGTACCATCCAAAGACGATGCTTCATTTATTAAGCTGACTAAGTACTAGCGTATTTTCTGATAGGCTTCAAGCGCCGTTTCTCTCGCCGTCTTATGATCTACTATGGGGAGCGGATAAGTTTTGCCCGGATAGAAATTCAAGTGGTGCTGTAAAGGTGCTGCGAGCGTCCAGGGGGTGTGTATATATTTTGCCGGCAAAGCCCGTAATTCAGGGACCCACTCTTTTATGTACAGGCCGTTTGCGTCAAATTTCTGGCTCTGTGTAATGGGGTTGAAAATTCGGAAAAAGGGTTGTGCATCGGCACCACTTCCGGCAGACCACTGCCAGCCCATGGTGTTGTTCGCCAGATTACCATCTACAAGCGTATCCCAAAACCAGGACGCACCGTGCTGCCATGCGGTAAGAAGGTGTTTGGTCAAGAATGATGCAACGATCATTCTGACGCGGTTATGCATCCATCCGGTTGCCCACAATTGACGCATGCCGGCATCGACAATGGGGTAACCTGTTTGTCCCTTTTGCCAGCGCTTCAACAAATCGAGGTCTGTATTCCATTCAAACTTATCAAACGCCGGCCTTAAATTCGTTGTTGTGGTTTGTGGAAAATGATGCATCAGATGATAGGAAAATTCTCTCCACGCTATTTCTCTCAGGTAACACTCGCCTGATTCGTGATAGTCCGTGTTGCTCATCTTTTGGGAAACCGTTTGCCATATTTGTCGCGGACTGATTTCTCCAAAATGCAGATGGGGAGACAAGCGTGACGTACCGTCTTCTGACGGCACATCTCTGTTAACAGCATAGTCTTGCATTAAATGATCTACAAAGTAATGCAAGCGCTCATGAGCTGTTTCTTCACCTGGTGTCCAAAGAGAAGGAAATTCCTTTGCCCAATCTGTTTCTGGAAGCAGCTGCAGATCGCTTATTTGCAGGCTGGCAGGTGGGTTTTTTATTGATAGAGATTCCTTTGGCTCCGCCAGTGCCTCGGGTACATGGAGTGTGCTTTTGAGTTTTTTCCAGTAGGGCGTAAAAACTTTATAGGGACCGCCTCCCCCTGTCTTAATCAGATCCGGCTGGTGAAGTAGATGGGATGCAAAAGTACGGGCTTCTATCCCTTTGTTTTTTAATGTCTTATGTATTGATGCATCCGTGCGTTTACCGGTCGGTTCGTATCTGGTGTTCCAGTAAACGGCGCCGGCGCCTGTTTGCTCAACTATTTCAAGTAAATGCTGCAGGCTTGCACCTTGTCTGATTATCAGCCGCATATTATACGACTTCAAAGACTCGGAGAAGCGGGTGAGCGAATGGTGTAGCCACCACTTGTGTGCTCCACCTGGCGCCCAAGGGGTCTCTTCTTCAGGGGCCCAAATAAAAACGGGAAGAATGGGGCATTCCTGTTGCGCCGCATGGTACAATGCAGGGTTATCGCTAATTCGCAGGTCTCTACGGAGCCAGACAACGATGGGGGCTGGGTGCATGATCACAAGTTTAGTCAAAGGAGATCATGCGTCAACGCTGCATCATTCTTCCCGTTTCACCTCAAAGGGTACAGACATACTGTTAAATGCGCTAAAGATACCCAGTGCACCGTCTATGTTATCCGGGGGCTCGTTGAGGTCGCGTGAGTCCTGGGTACGATTGTCGTAAAGATCTGCATATTCCTGGTTGACGCGGTATACCTTTGCTTCATGAAAACCGAGCCCTTCCAGAATAAGCAGGTTGATTTCAAAAAAACTATCCCGATTAGGTTCTGAAATAAACCTGAAGCCTCTAATTCTTTGCCCCAGAAATTCGGGGAAAATGGATTCGTGATCCTCTTCCAATCCATTGATGACAACGTAATGTAGCAGATCGTTGCTGTTGTCCCATGTGACGGTTAGTTGATCGCCAAAACCACCTCCTGGACCACCGCCCGGTCCACCACCTCGCGGCGGCCGGCCCACTCCGATTTCAAAGCTTGGGACCTCCATAACCGTAGAGTCAAGTGTGACACTGACGGGAGGAGGGGGGACGTTGGTTTCGGCTGTTGCACGCTCGCCGAGGTAATCCATTTCAAGGATAAAGTGATCTCCTGGGTCGACAGTAAGATCATCTCCGGGATAATAATAATAGCCATCTACGCCACGCGCTTCGAGAGCATAGGTTACATCATTTTTTATAAGGCGCAGTTGGGCATCATTAATTGGAGATGAGATGGTGTCTGCGCTACTAAACAATACAGTAGAGGTCACACGAATATTGTCGACGGGTTCGCCGGCAAAGATAAATGCTTCAATTACAGCGAGGTCTTCGCCGATTTCACCACTCGTAGTGTCGCAGGCCGAAATTGAAAGTAAAAGTGTGGCTGCGAGCAAATATTTAATCAGATTCATGGTATTCGGAATACTATAATTTTGCCAGATAATTTTAAGCCAGATTTCCAGCAGTATCACGTGCTGAGGAATCGGTATAAACGGGACGTTGAAAGCTGAGCGCTAAAAATGGCCCCTAAAAATCGCCTCCTAAAAATCTATGCGAAACTGCAAATTCGGGATAAAGCCGAGGTAGTTGATATCGGTAACGAGCAGGTCACCTTCTGTGAGGTCGAACTCGCGATACCAGACGTTTTTGCGGCCGTAAAGATTAAATAGTGAGAGTCCAATTCTGCCTGTAGATTGCCCAAAATCCAGGCTGTAGTTCGCCGCGAGATCAAGCCGGTGGTAATCAGGCAATCGCAGGCCGTTTTTTTCTCCGATATGAATTTGGGTTTGTTCTGTCCCGTCGAGCAAGGTTAACGTGTATTCAGATTCAGGTGCGGTATAGGGTTTACCTGAAGAGTAAACCCATGTAGAAGACAGATTCCATCTGCCTAGTTCTACATTGTGCACCATTTTGAATTCATGTTGCTGATCGTGTAGCGCTGCAAAGGTAACTCCTTCATTTAAATCAGGAAACGTATGGTCTACATTGGCGAGTGTATAGCTCAGCCAGCCTGTATACTGCCCCGTCTTTTTTTGCGCCAGAAACTCAATGCCTTTGGCGACACCGTTGCCTGAGAAAAAGAGTTCACTTGCCGTTTCACTCCGGAAGTTTGTGCGTTGAAACCGTAAGGAGAATTCGGAGAGCCCTTGAAGGTCTTTTCGATAGGCCTCAACATCAAAGAGGTAGTCTCCTGTGTCGTAGCTTACGCCGGCAATCAGGTGTTCTGAGGTGCTTACTTCAACGGTCTCCCCATCCGCGATCAACCAAAAGTCCCGCGATCCTTCTGATACGTTTTCATTTACAACCCGATTGACGTATTGATGAAATTTGCCGTACGCCCCTTTAATCTTGAACCGGTCAGTCAGGTCGAAGGATGCGGATACTCTCGGTTCAAGGAATGTCTCATCGCTTTCATCGTAATATGAGGCTCTACCGCCAATAGATAGCTCAAGGGATGGTAAAATACGCCAGCGATCTTGTACGTACACGGAAGAATGCTGGCCTGATTGATTGCGGTCGAGAATGGTTGTTGTATCATCCCTCGAAAAGAAATAAGAGACATCTGAGCGCGTCAGTTTGGCACCGAAACCTACCTTGTGATTCTTGCCGGCCTGCCACTCATTGTCGAGCCCTAAAGTAAAATCGTTTATGTTATTATCTTCCAGTGAACCCCTTCTGATTGCGCGAATGAGTGTGTCTGCTTCTGGATTTCTAATTTCCTGATCTGTAAACCGATAGTAGTCGCTGAAGTATTCTGAATAGGCGATTAGTGCATTGGAGTATAATCGCGGGGACCATTGCCTGGACCATTTACCGCTCACACCGCTATTTCCCCAGTCTGTCAGGTCTGTTGTACCTCCCTGGATACTCAAATTTGCGTTGTTGCCAATGGTGCGGGACTGGTCTCGGGATTTGTCCAGATCGTCTTTTCCGTTATAAAGGGTAACGGCGAGCACATCTTTGTTGCTGGGTCTGTAAGATATCTTTGCATTCAGATCGTAGAAGAAAAAATCTGGTTGGGCCTGTTGTGTAGCAGCGTTGCCAAATTGCCCCGGCCCTCTGCCGCCGCCACCAAATCCACCCTGGCCCGGACCCTGTACTGCAGCGTCATCTGTGTCGTCGTAGAGATCGAATATCTGGTTATAGACCCCGCTGCGAATAACATCTGTATAAGAACGTCTTGCAGAAATCAGGACTGCACCTCGTTTGAGAAAGGGAAACTCAATGACCGAGCTTGCGCTGAGCAGATTGAGGCCGGCGCCCATGCGGAATCCAGATATGTCGCCTGTTTTTCCGGTAAGCTCAACCACACTGGACGTTCGTCCGCCAAACTTGGCAGGGTATCCTCCTTTGTAAAGCTGTACGTCTTTAATTGCGTCGGCGTTGAACGCGCTGAAGAATCCAAAAAAGTGATCTACATGATAGATGGTCATGCCATCCAGTAAGACTAGGTTTTGATCTGGCGTGCCGCCGCGCACATACAGCCCGGAAGACCCTTCATTGGTGCCGCTTACGCCGGGCAGTAACTGCAAAGACCTGAAAATATCAATTTCACCCAGACTGGGTAAAGCGGCTAGTTCTTTTGGCGAAATGGTTATTTGGCTGATGTTTTCAGCCATTTTCATAATCGTATATTTATCACTCTCGACCGTTACGCCTTCCAACTCGTTTGTACGAGGTTGGAGCTGGATATCCAACCTGCCGGTGATGTCTGGCATCCATAGTCCAAATTCGGCTGTTTGATATCCAAGGTAGGAGACCAGAATGGTGACCGAATCAGCCGGCACATCAAGCAATACAAAATATCCATCGTTATTTGTAGCCGTTCCCCGATCTGTACCTTTTAGCGACACGCTGGCATAGGGCAGTGTTTCTCCCGAATGAACGTCTCGTACAGTACCGGAAAGTGTTAGATTTTGTGCTGCAGCACTTGTATTGATACAAATTAACAGCAGCAAGAGCAGATAAACATGTCGTTTTACTTTTACAAACTGCACACCGAAAGAGCCTTTCGCCGGAAACGTGTTCTCCATAATACTGATTCTTGTAGCTAACCTATATTTGGGTGAGGGGTTAGCCAGATGGATGATTTTTACATGGTGGCTACTAATAGACGAACCACAGGCTGTCTACATTTCATGTACAGCTCATCCGTATAGAATGCGTATAGGCGCAGGGACAGAGGTGATGTAAAAAACCAAACTTCACAAAAAAAGCAAGACATCAATGCTTGATGCCTTGCTTAATAATGCTGTTAGCTTTACGCAAGCTAAACCCGTAACCGATTAATCTGTCACGCCTAGTACAGCTTGTTTTCCAATTCGCCAGTGAAGTCCGGCCCCAGGTTGTTCGACGTTGTGTGATGGAACGGACTCTTCAGGTCGCGAAGTAACTGAACCAAAGCTGCTTCATAAGAAGGCTCGTGGTGCAAGTCGCTAAAATTAGGAATAGGATACTGCCTCAACTCTTTTGCGAGGTTGATAAATGAACCCGGCTCCATGAGTGTCCATGATTGGACCATGGGCGGACTCGCGAGGCTGACAGGGAAGAGCAGGCGCCGGCGTTCTTGCTTTTCCAACTCACGCATGCCTTTCAATTCGCTCGCAATCCATTCGCTTGACATACTACTGTCTGAAAGAATCAGTACAAGTTTGTCATTCTGGCCGAGTGCTTGATTGATTCTTAGCTGCAGATCCTGGCCTCCTTTGAGTTCATCAGGTACCAACCAGCATCTTATGCCTTGATTCTGCAAGTCGCTATGCAACTGCATGGCAAACGCCTTGTCTTGCTTGGCATAGCTAATCAGGCAATTGTGTGTGCGTAATCCTTTTGCAATCAGTGCTTGATAATGCAGAATGATTTCGTCCGGAAGGCCACATCCACGAAGAAACTCAAGCGGTATGTTGCCAGACTTACTGATGGTACGATGATCTATGGTCGATGGGCCGTGATGAAGGCAGTTGGCCAATCCTTGTGTACCTGATAGATCCGTGTCGCCAAATACAGTTTCATATAGCACACAACCCATCATTTGAGAGCCGGTCAGGTCTGCACCTCTAAAATCCGAACGGCTTAGTACGGATTGGGTCAGATCGGTTTTAGATAAATTTGCCCGTGTCAGATTTGCCTTCATGAGGTTGGCACGTGCGAGATCAGATTTGAATAAGACCGCTCTGTACATATCAGCACTTGTCAGATCAGCACCAGACATATTTGACGCGGTAAGTTTGGCTCCACGTAAATTTGCCCGATACATCTTTGCACCTTTTAACTGAGCGCGCGCCATAAGCGCCCCACTCAAGTTTGCATGTGCTAGATTAAATCTGTTTAGCTGTGCTTCTCTGAGATCGATACGTAGATCTTTATTCTTCTTTCTCCACTCGTTCCAGACCTGCACGCCTTGTTGTAAGATGTCGAGGTGTGCTATGTTTGCCATGCTCGATGGGATTGATATGAGAAAAGGGCCGAATGTCCTGTCGTAGAAATGGGGGACGAAAAAATCACGCCAAAAAACGAAATCTATAACGTCATTTAACAATTAAAGTTGTCCAGGCTTCTTTTTTACCCTTTTTCGGATCAAAAGCCCCTTGTAAACAACCTGTTTAGCAAAAAGGTGGAGCGTAATAGACCGGCATTACGCTCCACCTTTAAAAATCGAATATCTCGATAAAGATAAAACCAACATTCAAATGACTGAAGTCAGGCTTACATTTTTTTCAAGGTAAAGCTCAAATCTTCATCAGCATTTGTGTTGTCTGTACCACTGCCAGACTGGGTCATGTTGACCTTTGTCAGTTTAACCATGTCGCCCATATCTTGTACGGCAAACACAATTGAACTGGCAACGCTTTTGTCTTCTGCCTTACGAGCTCCTGTACCTTTACCGGTCCAGTCAGCCATTACATTGAGCACAAGTTGACCAGCGTCATTCATTTCATAAGATGCTTCTTTAACAAGGCGAGAGATGTACTTGGCGCGGTTTGTGTTCTGATGACGGTTAATGGCTGTCAGTACATCACCTTGTTCGATCATTACGTCTCCTGAAGACATAAACTGAACTGCAGCAGCGCTGCTGCCTTCCATTCCCCATGAACCAAGCACGGGACTAGCCATTTCCATCGCAGCGTCTTTAGCCGCGTCTTTAGAGGACGAGCAGCCTACGGACAGCAGTAAGAAAAAAGCAAGGCAAATTGTAGCGAGATGTTTCATTGTAGCTTGTGTGATTCGTCGAGTGAGATTAATAGTTTGAAGTGTGGATCTGGAATATCGTCAATATTGCAGTTGCTGAATATGAGAAGCTGTGTAGCAAAGCGTATCCAGCATTAATTACTACTTAATGGGTGCATTAACTAAAAGACGTTCTATTCGTTTCCGATTTTTCTATTTGAGAGATGCTCAAGTGCTTTCACAAGGGCATGATTGCCTTCCAGTCCGAGTCCATTGTCTTGTAAAGTACGGTAAAACTGATAAATCATACTTGTGCCAAGCATAGGCACACCCATCTCATTCGCCGCTTCGAGTACGAGGCGTAAATCCTTTTGCTGAAGATCGATGGTAAAGCCCGGCCGCCAATCTCTTTTGATCACCTGAGGGCCCCGATTACTTAACATCCAACTGCCGGCGGCACCTTGGGTAACTGCGGCAAGGGTTTTTTCGAGGTCAACGCCGCTTGCTTCTGCGAACAGTAGCGCTTCGCTTACCGCGAGCATGTTATTCACAACGAGAATCTGATTAACGAGCTTTACTGCCTGACCTGCACCAAGGGGGCCTACATGGGTAATGGCTTTTCCCATTGCCTCAAAAGCAGGCATAGCGCGTGCGACCTGCTCTTCATCGCCACCCACCATAATACTCAGGGTCCCTTTTTCGGCCCCTTCACTGCCCCCACTTATAGGTGCATCGAGCATATGTACACCTTTATCCTTGAGGCGCGCACCGAGGTCCTTGGTTACTTGCGGAGAAATGGTGCTCATATCTACTACCAGTGCACCTTGATGTGCACCTGCCAGAACCCCATCGGGACCAGAAATGACCGCTTCTACATCAGGGGTGTCGCTCACGCACGTAATGATGATATCGCTGCGACTGGCAACATCAGCTGGATTTTGACCTACATGAGCACCTGCAGCAGCGTACGGTTCCGTTCTTTCAATCGTTCGATTCCAAACCGAGACCTCAAAGCCGGCGTTGAGGAGATTGTGTACCATACCGCGACCCATGATGCCCAGGCCAATAAATCCTATACGTTCAGACATGTCTTATTCAGATTGTTCAAGGTTAAAAACTGTTGAGATTACGCAAATTAAGCGCTGTTGGTGGGCAAAGCCAGAAAAAATACCAGGTTGTGCAAACAAAGTATTTAGAACCTGTTGAGATTTGAGGTTCGCAATTGAGAGAGAGGAGATTTTGAGTGATTTTGGATACGACTTTTTGAGCGCATAGCAGCGTTACGTGCGACACGAGGGCGCAGCCCGACTGATGCAAATAAAAAAGCGGATTCAAAAGTACCAAAAGATCGCTCACTCAATGTGAAGATTAAATCTCAACAGGTTCTTACCTCGACTTTGTCCAATAAGAAACTGTCAAAGCCTCTTTTTAGCGCCACCAGGGTCTTTTTCGATTATTTATACGTCTCGGTTTTACCAATTAGACATGGATAAATTAAACGGCGAAGACTCAAAAGGTATGTCTAACATCGAGATAGCGCTTAAAAACCCCAGGGCAATTGCATTTAAAATTGTTCTGAATCTTAAGTACTGCTGTGACGGGTTGCTCCGTTGTATAATCTGAATACAGTTTTATCCGCTTTTAACACCCTGTTGAGCAAAAACTTTTGCGCGGGGACATCCCGGCAAATGCGCGGCGTTGTGCGGGGGCTTGTATCGACGTGTTTAG
>JBGCEN010000361.1:0-8554 GCA_045106435.1 Rhodothermales bacterium | reverse complement strand
CTATCGCTTTCTGTTACTCGTTCCGGGTTTAAGGTTCAAGGTTTTTCATGAAAAAAGCTGTTCTAACAGACTTGTCAGTACTTTGGCACATTGCTGTCAATTTCATCACTCCATGCCAGCGTACCGCCAGATAGGTTGATGGCTTTATTAAAACCGGCGCCTTTTAATAATTCCACCGCTTTTGCGGAGCGGCCTCCAGACTTGCAGTGGACAACCACCTCGGCATCTTTATACGCGGATAACTCATCCAATCGAGCCGGCAGCTCATCCAGCGGGATGGCCTTGTTTGCCCCGATGGTCGCAATCTCGAGTTCAAACGGTTGTCTTACATCCAACAGAAACGGCGTAGTGCCGGCGATGCGTCGGTTTTTTAATTCTTGAACGCTCATCACGTCTTTTTCTGCCGCAACTGTACCATGGGCAGGTAGGCCACAAAACGCTTCATAATCAATCAGCGTTGTCTGCGTTGGCGCATCCCCGCAAACCGGGCAATCAGGATCACGTGGTACTTTCCATTCCCTGAATTTCATCGTCAATGCATCAGCAAGCATAAGCCGGCCGATGAGTGGTTCTCCAGCACCAAGTAGCAATTTGATTACTTCGGTTGCCTGTATGGTACCAACCATGCCTGGTAGCACACCCAACACACCACCCTCTGCACAGGAAGGGACCAGCCCCGGCGGCGGTGGTTCTGGATAGATACATCGATAACAAGGGCCACCTGGCGCACCAAAAACCGATATCTGTCCTTCAAACCGGAAAATAGAAGCGTACACATTTAATTTACCCAGCAGCACACAAGCATCATTGACGAGGTACCGGGTAGGGAAATTATCTGTCCCATCAGCCACTACATCATACGCCCGAATGATATCGAGCGCATTGTCGCTGGTAAGCGCTACTTGATGAAGTTCGAGAACAACATGCGGATTAATTTCTTTCAGTCTTTTAGCAGCAGAGTCCAACTTGGGCCGGCCGATGTCGCTCGTCCCGTGCAGGACTTGTCGCTGCAGATTGGACACATCAACCACGTCAAAATCCACAATCCCTAACCGCCCCGCGCCCGCTGCGGCGAGATACATTGCCAAAGGCGACCCCAGTCCGCCGGCACCAACCAGGAGTACGGAAGCATCTTTGAGTTTTTGCTGTCCCTCCAGCCCGACATCGGGGAGAATAATGTGCCGGCTGTAGCGCTGTAACTCTTCTCTTGTTAAATCCATCGTTTCAGCTTTTTGGTGGTAAAAGCTGAACCAGCCAGCCGGCTGTTTGTGCCCGTAGTTCTTATTCTTCAGGATAGTCCAAAGATCAGATAATAAGACCTCAATACGCTCATTCATGTCGCAGGCTCTTCACGGGGTCCGCCAATGCCACCCGCATCGCCTGATAGCTTACAGTCAGCCAGGCAATGCTTAACACTGCTCCGCCAGTTATGGCAAACAGGCTCCATTCTATTGGAATATGATAGGCAAACTCCTGAAGCCATCTGTTAAGCATGAAATAGCCAATAGGTGCAGCGACTACAAAAGCGATCAGGATTAGACGTGTAAAATCTTTCGATAAAAGAACAAGAATATCTGTTAATGATGCCCCCAACACCTTCCTTACACCAATCTCTCTTGTTCGCTGACGCGCTGTGAATGTCGCCAATCCAAGTAACCCCAAACACGCGATGAACAGCGCTAAAAAGGTAAAATAATTCAGCAATGTACCCAAACGTGTTTCTGTCTGGTACATTTGATTGTATGAATCATCCAGAAAGTGGTATTCGAATGGGTATCCATGCGAAAATGTAGCCATTGTTTCGCCTAGAAATGCGATCGTGGTTTGCATGCCGGCCGGCCTGACCTTCACCAATACACGTTGGAAATAGCTCTCGTCAATGAACAATGCCAATGGCGCTATTTCGTGCCGAAAAGAAAGAAAATGAAAATCTTTCATGACGCCCACCACCCTGGCCTCTCGGCTCAGAAGGCTGATACTTTTACCTACAGCAGTGTCCCAACCGAGTTGCCGCTTCATGGCTTCATTGATGAGCATGCCTTCTTGCGCATCGGTTGCCCTCGTTTCGGAAAGATCACGCCCTTCTACCAAGTCGATACCCAACAAATCTACAAAACCATAATGAATAGGCGTAAAGTACGCTGCAGCTTTTTCGCCTTCCTGCACGCCTTCCCACTGTGTTGTGAATGCTCGCATATTCATTTGCGTTGGATCTGACTCAGAAGCCGTCACTCCCAGCACACTCGAGTGGCTCCCAATGGCTTGCTTCAGCGCTGCATATTGCTCGTACAACCGTTCATCTTTTATCTCAATAGAAATGACCTGATCGCGATCGATCCCCAAGCTGGCGTTTTGAATAAAGTGGAGCTGGCGTTGTATAGCAATTGTACCGATGGTAAGCGCAATGGTGATGGTAAACTGCACAACGACCAACGTATTTCTCAACGTAGTTTTACCAACACTTCGGTTTAGTATCCCCTTCATCATTCGCACGGGATCAAACGCAGACATCATCAATGCAGGATATCCGCCGGCCAGAACGCCTACGCCAAGTCCAACAAGCAGCAGAACAATGATGAAGCCTCCATTTTGAGAAATATCCATCACAATCTCTCGTGCTATAAGCTCGTTGAATGTTGGCAAAAACATGTTGACCAACATCATCCCGATCACAAGTGCCAATATTGCCGGCAATATTGCTTCGCTCAAGAACTGGCGAATCAACTGACCACGATCTGCCCCCATTACTTTGCGCACACCAACCTCCATGGCCCTTGTTGTTGATCGCGCCGTAGCAAGATTTATATAATTAATACATGCAATGAGCAGAATGAGGAAAGCGATGGACGCAAAGAGGTAGATATATTTTATATCTCCATTGATGCCTAACTCAAAACTTGCCTGTGATCGCAGATGGATATCTTTCAGCGGTTGTGGAAAATAGAAGTTGGCCTGGCTTGCTTCTACGTTTTCTTCGTCTTGATTTGTGTACTTCTTCCCAAGCGCAACCAGCTTCGCTGAAAAATCTGGTATAGATTGATCTGCTCGAAGTGATGCATACGTAAGCGAGGTACTGGTACCCCAGTCTTCTATATTTCTCATGAGCATCTCTGAAGACGCAAAGGGCGCGATATAATCGAAGGCAATGTGGCTGTTGGCCGGCGCATCCTCAACCACCCCGCTCACCCTCATTTCAATGGCTCCCATCCCATGCGGATTGGAATGTGTAATCCTTACAATCCGACCGACGACATCAGTGTCGCTGAAATACTTCTGCGCCAGAGATTCGGTTAGAACAATGGAGCCAGGATCGTTAAGTGCCGTATTTGGATCGCCGTGAACAAGACGAAAACTAAAAACATCAAAAAAGTGCTTTGTGGCAAAAATACCATCTTCGTAGAATTGTTTGCCTTGATGCTCGATTAGAGAATTGCCGGTGATGATTTGTGTAGCATATTCAACCTCAGGAAAATCACTCATGAGAGCGTCCACCATAGGTCCCGGAGTCACGGCAAACTGATTGCTCCCGAGATAGCTTGCCTTCGGACTTTCCTCTACTATCCGGTAAATGCGATCTGCCTTCTCATGAAACGTGTCGTAACTCAGCTCAAACTGAACAAAGAGACTAATCAGGATAAAGCAGGCGAGTCCAATAGAAAGGCCCAGGATATTGATGAAGGCATATCCCTTTTGCTTGTACAATGTGCGCAGCGCAATCTTGATGTAATTCAGTAACATGTTTGGACCTCGGCTAAACCCTTTCAACAGATTCTGCACCAATACTTTCAAGATACATGCCACAGGCCACAACTTGCACCAAAACAGCCAACAGAGCCTGTTTTAGTCTTTTTTCAGCGTATCAGATGTTCGCAGGCAGCACATCAACTGTTCATAATCGGACATCAAAATATATATGAACATCAATGGTATCTGGTTAATAACTGGCTACAGACCACACCAGCAATCACCCATATTTATCCAGTACCTGGGTCACATTTAAGACATCAACATGATCAAGCCGGACCAATTTTTCTAGCAAGGTCTCCAGATAGTCTTTGCTGATGGGCCCCCAGCCTTCGTCGCCAAGGCCATGCGTATTCACAATGAGCCAGCCACCTTCTTTGTTATTCAGAAAGGTGTTGATGTGCTCCTCTACCCAGGCATCGCCATTGCCGGGCCGGCCATAGATGATGCAACTCAGTTTTCTCACACCCGGTGTGGGGAATGGATTTACAGACCAGTTACCACCTGTACGGAGCGCGCGCACCTGAGACAAAACATAGTCTTCCAACTCAGGCGTTGAGGAATTGAAGGGGAAATTAAATATGGCATCTTTCCGATTGAAGTTGTCCAGATGCTCTTCAAAATAGGCGAGCGATTGATCCACAAGTTCTTTGGCCTGAGCCAACGGCATTCTTCCGAGGTTGTTATGCGCCCAACTGTGCACCATCACTTCATGTCCCCTCGCCTTCAATTCATTCCAGGTATCAAAATCACCCATCTGATTCTTCTTGATGAAGTCATCTGGCGGGACAAAATCAGGCAGGTGGGCAGATGCAATCACATTAAAGCATCCGGAAAGACCAAACTGTTCGTGTATGCGCGCAGCATCTAAAAAAGACTGCTTAAATCCATCATCAAAGCTCAACGTGATCAAATGGGAGGGATCTGCACCAATAAGCCGCCCCCCAAATCCCATCGCCGCAGCTCCAAGGCTTATTTGCTGGATGAATGTTCTTCTTTTCATGTAAGTGATCTTTTTGAAGTGAATAGACTTAGCCAGGCTTTATCTAATAATCCGAAATACGTCACATATAACCTGCCTGTGACTCCAAGTACGTACGGTTCGAAATGCGATAAAGTATTTCTTACAGATCAGAGGAAGGGCCTTAGAAAAGCCGGCAGGGCTACACTTCCTGATGGATTCGAGACAATCGCGGCATGTAACGCCCCGTTTTTTTCATATACTGGGTAAAATCATTTCCGTGCAGGCGATTGAGATGTGGCTCTTCAACATACCTCACATGTAACTCTATGCTAAGATAGCCAATCACCATGCTGATCAGCATATATACATGTGGCAATAACATCAACAGGCCGATCCCAAAAATAATTACACCACTGTAAATTGGGTTTCTTGATACCGAATACAGTCCTTTTGTTATTAATGTTGTTTGTTCAGTTTCCTCAACGCCCATACGCCACGCTCCACCCATCTGGTATTGAGATATTGCCGTCAACACGATCCCTCCGGTGCACATAAAAGCCCCCATGCCTTTCATCAATAGATTCACACCAATTTGAGGCTGCAACAGCGCTAATACATGCAGCACTGCAAGGGTAAAGGAAGCGACAAAGCAACCCAGCAATAACGTAGAAGAAATCAGCGCTACCTTATTCGTTGATGATGTACCAACACGAATGCCATGATCATTCGCTATTCTATATTGAAGTAGCACCCGCCACACAACAGCTACCAGGAGGAAAACAATGTAGAACGTTAGAGCCATAGTCATTCAGCCTGCCACAAGTTGGGTATGATGTCTGAATTCTTCTGCATTGCTCACGTCTTTCTATGCAAAAAGTTTAAAACCTCTGCGTTCAACGTTTTGTGAAAGTGAGCGCGATCAAACCCTGGTGGATCATGTGCAGGTATAAAAGCCGGCCCCGACATTTTTGCAGGAAAAGGACTGAGAAACGAGAAGTGGCCGGCGTTGTCGACCACTCGATGTTCTATGTCAGCATGATCTGGCAAACCGTCTAAAATAATCTGACTGTGAAAGTACGGAGCGTATTTATCCTTTTCGGCGGCGAGTAAAAGTATGGGCACATCAATTTCGCTCAAAGCCCCCTGCTCCCTGTACCAAACAGCTGCAGGTGCCATCAAAACCAAGGCTTTAATCCTGTTGTCTCGCGGAACAGTGACCTGCACAGATTGTCCTTCTGGAGATTCCCGTGGAAACGAGGTGGGTACCCCGCCGGCAACAGCCAGCGCGGTATAACCGCCCATTGAATGGCCTATGAGAGAAACTGCCTTGGGTTTAAGAACTCCTGCAAACGCATCAGATTTGTAAAACCAGTCGATAACCTGCTGAATATGCCGAGGCCTGTTGCGTAAATTTTCAACAGTGCCTTCCAGACTGTTATCATTTCTGTTGTTAAAGGGATGTTCTGGCATGCCTACAACAAACCCGTTCGCTGCCAAATAGTGGGCAACCGTACGATAAACGTAATGCGACCCGCCGCTTCCATGAGAGATAATAACCAGAGGAAGTGCATCATCCGCTGGTGTTGCATTTTTAGCCACACTCAGGTTGTACGGCCCGATTTGGAGAGGCGCTTCCGGGGTGTCGGTTGGATACATGATTGCCATCGGAAATGTAGCATCATCATCTTCAACAGCAACTGTTCGAAAGCCTACAAAAAAACCCATGATCCCCTCTGAAAAAGTCGTACAACCAATACGTTCAATTCAATGAGGAGGAAAGATACGGACCGCGGTGGGATTTCCAACAAAAGAAATGCAATGATACGTCACTGGAAATCCTGCAAAAACTTGATAAATAAAAAAAGACGCTCACCTCACAAGAATGGCTCGTACTAATTGCCCCCCGGTAAACCAGTACGAATTATTCTTACGCTGTGTGCGTCTAATTTGAAACCAATCTACGCACCCATTCAACGTTTGCCTAGCTCTTTTCGCCCCAATTAATTAGTAGCGTTGCGCCAAATCCACTAACCACAATCTCCTTCTGTATGAGCCACATCTAAACAGTGAGATTTTCTCATCCCACGTTCTTCCCCTCTTACCATCAAACACAGCCAATTTTCAAATCCCCATCACACTCAATAAAGATAAATTATCTAGCCGAAGCATCAACCTCAATAATTTCAGACTGCCCAAATGACTGGTCACCAGAGAGCCATTGCCATGTTTCATGAAACTTGAGCCGGCCATCTGCCAAAAGTTCTGGCGTAGAAATACATGTACCAATCATCAGTATCCCTTCCTCATTTACATGATGATATCGCATATCCATTTTACCTCCTTCCAGCACCTTGGCGATCAGATGTCCCTTTAAAACAGCCCCGCCCTGGTAGTCTGCCCAAACAAGATCTCCCTGTTGGTGATATTGAAATACCGTAGTGCCATCCACATCGCCATTGTCTGTATTAGATATAGAGGTAAAAGTTTTTCCTTCGAGGTTATATTTCATCGTTTTATTTGATAGCTACATGAACGTCTGTTTATGAATTGATGACGCACATGGTTTCTATGTCTCAAAAGCATCAAAATCCGAGGATGTAACATTCCCGTCAGCCAGCCCGTCTGATAGACATCACCCTTCAAACCCAACTTTTTTACGTTATGAGACACATACGCCGCGCGGCACAGGCAATGATTATTGCCAGCCTGCTTCTCCTCTCCGCCTCTTCCACAGCATTAGCGCAAAAAGGACAAAGCTACGATCACGACGAAATTATTGAAGAGAGCTTTAAAGTTGCCAAAGGCAGCCTGCTCACCATTGATTCGGACCTCGGTTCAATCGTGATAGAAGGCGGACGCGGAAATGAGATTGAAGTATACATCGTTAAAGGTGCCAACAATGTAAGCCGCAATGAAGCCAACAAACTTTTCGACCGCTATAAAGTGTCTTTTGATGAAAGTGGCAGAGGACTTGAGATCCGCGGTGATTACGACAAGCCCAGAGGCCGTATGAACTGGCGAAAAGGCATCAAAGTACACTACGAAATTCTTGTACCTGAAGACATGGAACTCGACATCAAAACGTCTGGTGGTAGCATCCATGCAGAGAATATCGCCGGCAATGCAAACCTCAAAACTTCTGGTGGGTCACTTCAGCTTCGAGACCTCGCTGGTCGTGTGACGGGCAGAACCAGTGGGGGCTCTATCCAGGCACGCGAGTTGGGCGGTGTTGCTGACCTGCATACCTCAGGTGGCAGCATCAACATTGAAGGCGGCGGTGGTTCAATTGACGCAAGAACCTCTGGCGGCAGCATTAACATCACTGACGTAGCCGGCACCGTGGAAGCACATACTTCCGGTGGTACCATTCGTCTTAAAGAAATTGCCGGCTCTGTTAATGCCAAAACTTCTGGCGGAAGCATCGAAGCTGAAATTCTTGGCCAACCCCGGGATGACATGCGGCTACAGACATCGGGCGGTTCTGTAACAGTACACCTGGACGATGACATCAGAGCGGACATTGATGCAAAAGCATCTGGTGGTTCTGTGAGTACCGATTTTGCAGTTTCTGTTCGTGGCACAGTAAAGAAAACCCAGCTTCAGGGTGAAATAAATGGTGGTGGCCCGTTGCTCACACTGCGCACATCTGGCGGTAGCGTAAGAATCCGCGAGAATTAAACCGGATCTGACAAGTTCAAACAAAGCCGAATCCTGAGCAAACAAGCTTGTTATTCTGCTTTCAAGTATTAAAAGCAGTGCTGAATTCATTTTCAGCACTGCTTTTTTGTTGATATAATCCCCAACACTGTGTTTCTTGCATAAGGTCGTACCAGGCCGTGTCGAAAA
>JBGCEN010000360.1:0-19783 GCA_045106435.1 Rhodothermales bacterium | reverse complement strand
AATTTGTGGCCGGTCGCCCTGGTCGTCATTATCAGCCGGCCCAGAAGTAATTATGTTTGAAGGCTGAGCCTTGGGACTTGGTTCAATTGGCAACCTGACGGCAAATTTACTTCCAACGCCGGCCTCTGTCTCAACCTGGATGGTACCCCCCATGGTTTCCACGAGATGCTTGCAAATCGACAGCCCAAGACCGCAACCTGAGTGCGATCTCCCCTGCCCTTTTGATTCTTGCGCAAATCGGTCAAAAACAAAGGGCAAGAACTCTTCTGAGATCCCGACGCCAGTATCCTCGATCTCCACAATAACGGAATTAACATCACTATTAACTGTGATCGTAACTTCGCCTTCCGGTGTAAACTTGATCGCATTGCCAAGAACATTGGACAGAATCCGGCGGAGTGACGCCCGATCCAGCTTTGCCTTTGCCGGCTGCTCTACCACTAATTTGAGTGGTATACCATACTGTTCGGCATGCGGCTTAAACAATTGTAAAATGCCTTGCGCCTCAACCGTTATATCAAGCATCTCATAGCGCATGACCTGCTCAATCCCGTCCATGGACGAAATGCGCAGTACCGCATTGAGCGTCTCGAGCAATCTATTGCCACTTTCGCTGATATAACGGGCAAACTGGACGTCCTGCCCCGTGAGTTTGTCAGACAGATAATCTGCAAACCCAATCATGGACGTTAACGGCGTCCGCACTTCATGGCTCATGTTGGCCAGGAAAGTCTTTTTCGCAGCCACACCAAAATCGGCAACTTCAGGCGTAATGCCCATACCGGAATGGCCTGGATAATTGGTGATGTCAACAGCCATCGTAAGCGTCAACTTGCGCCCTTTGCTGTCGATGCCCAAATAGGAAGAATGAAAAGCAAGCAACTTGGTATCCGCCGTCTTCGTGCGGATCGAAATGCAAACCACGCCCCTATCCCGGTAACTCTCTTTAAGTTTTGAGTCTTTTAATTTAAGTCGTTGACCTTTCGCTTTTTTGGTCCAGGCAGAGATTGTTGGTGCGTCTTCTTTTGTGACGCCGGCCATCTCAACCCACGGCTGACTCAGCTCAATAATATTGCCTCCTTCCACATGCAGCAACACAGGAAACGGTGCTGTTTTAATGGAGCGAATGAAGTTCTCTTCAAACGTGCCTTTAGCAGCTACAGCACCAAAAACGCCATTTGATTGTACAGGAGCGGTTGCCGGCGATGCAAAAAAGCTTGTAGTATCATCAACGCCATCCTGCCTTTTCTTGGCCACCTTATGCTCTTTAAACAGCACGTGTACAATTTCCAAAGACGGATCAGGAGAACTCATGAACTGTATTTCCAGCAATACGTCTTTCTTACCAGGCAAGGCAGGTAAATTTATTGCAGGAACGGACCCTTTACTTTTCTCGTGAAATATCTGGTTCAGCGCTTCTTCCAGATTAAGCCGGTAGAAGTCTGGTAATTTATCCAGATAATCCTTTGTCAAATCCCGGTGCTCAATGTCAAACACACGATCGATGCGGCCCGTGTAATCCAGAATGCCGAAAGATCGATCAATCAGCAAGCTCGCCGGCGCATAATCCTGCAGCATCACGCTACGATGCAATTGCGAGATGATTTCATTGGATCCTCCAGCTGCCGGTGTATTTGTCGCGTCTGGTGGCCGTGCAACAATTTCAGGTGCAAGCTCGAAGAGATGCTCTTCGTCAAAAGGAGGATCAACACTGATCCCATTAAATGATTTCCCATCATCCTTCGCCAATTCCTCTTCCAGGAAATCCGCTTCTATGGACATCTCGTCGGCAGTTGGGCTCTCTGTCATCGACTGAACGATGTCAGAAACTTCTTCTGCCGATACGTCTGGAATATCACCCTCTGCAGGCTCTGGAGATATAAAAGGAAGTGGATTCTCTACTACGAGCGGCTGCATTTCAGGAAGCGGCTCAAATTCAGGCGCAAAGCTATCTTCTGCTGCCTGAGCAGCATGCTCCTGAATCAAATGCTCTTCAACAATTTCTTGCACAAATCCACGAGCAAGTTCTTCAATTTCATCAGATGCGTTTTGATCTGGAGTAACTGCACCCTCGCTAAACGCGGGCTGCTCAGGAAGCAGGTTATCAATAATTAACTGCTCTGGCGTGTCACTATTTTCCTGTGGCGCATTGTTGCCTTGTTTGGCATCATCCTGCGCTGCTTCGTTCTGGATAGCAGAGTTGTTCTCGTCAATGCCATCTTGCGCCGGCGCATCACGAATTGGCTCGACCAGCATACCATCACCCATCTCCGCCGACATCGCTGGTGCAACAGGTGTGGTCTCGCTGATTGTTGGTAGCGTATCGTCTTCATCGTCATCGCCATCTTCATCTAAAAGATCGATGTGAAAAGACTCTATTTCGCCACCAAGCTGGTAAATTTTAAAGATGCTATCAATCGACTCGAATTGCTCGGGTAGGCTTTCAGCAAACTCAGCATCTCCCAAAAACAGAAATCCACCAGGACGCAGAGAATGGTGGAAAAAGGTGACAATCTGGGATTGCGAAGCCTGATCCAGGTACGCAAGAAGGTGACGGCACGTAATCAGTTCAAATGACTGAAACGAATTGTCGATTAAGACATCATGGCTGGAGAAATGTACTGCCGCCTTGATATCGTCAATAACAGAAAATCCATCGCCATTGGGAATGAAATACTTCCCAAGGCAAACGCTGGACATTTCCTCGACAATAGAACCAGAATACACCCCTTTTTGGGCTGTATTCAGCGCATCCTGATCATTGTCAGTTGCATATATTTCAATTGCAGGTGTTACATCTAAAGTAGATGCATATTCAAATAGAAGAATAGCAACAGAGTAAGCCTCCTCCCCAGTTGCGCAACCAGCCACCCAAACACGAATTGGTTCGTCAGATGGCCTGTCGTCGAACAAGGCAGGTATGACTTTTTCTTCTAATACACCAAATGCACTGGGTACATGAAAGAAACCAGTCATATTGATAATTCCGGAGTGCATTAAAGATTTGACTACAAACGGTGATGCGATAATGATGCCAACGCTATTTGAATAAATACATACTCAATATTTTCATAGCATGGCATACACACATGCTTCGTCTACACAATTACTGTCGTTACGACTGAATTGCCTCTCGCGTAATACAGCAAAAAAAAATAGCAAGCATTTATAAATAAAGGACTTACAGTCGCAATGTTTGGGCTATTTCTATGTAAACAGCACAATTATGGTAGTTTACCGAAGACATCGATTTGGTGCGCGAGATATATTAACTTTCTTTTTTGCAGCTGATTTAGCCGCGTGCGAACCCAGTATTTCGCCTCTTCAGGGCTAACTTCATTACTTTTTGACAACTCGTTTTTTACAAATTGCAAAATTTGCTGCAAAAAATACGCTTCATCTCCAGCGTATTCTCCTTGTCTTGGATAGACGATCCAATCTGAACTGCCTACTTCTAACGTATGAAGCTCGAGCTTCATCAACTCAGAAAGGAGATGCCGGCCAGACTGGCTGCGCCCTCGCACTCCCGGTTTCAACGCCCTGGCATCCATCGAACTGTGGTAGACGTCTTCCACACGATCGTCCAAGGAAGGCTCAAGCGAAGGTAGAAAAGAGGTTATGCCGTCAAAATTGATCGGGAAATAAAAAAGGCCGCCCGGAGCAATCAATCTGAATAAAGCCGGCAGAAATGTCTCTAAATCGAATAGATCGAGAAAAGCCTGCCCAACGACGATATCCCAAAGACTGGCGTTGCTCTCGCTGAGATAATCATGGATATCCGCCAGAACAAGCTCAACCTCAATCACACGGCCGGCTTCATTTTTCCACACCAATCGCTCTTCGCTTAATCGGACATACCCGATCATGCGCATCCAACTGTTTGCATGGCCTTTGAAATAATCAAGATTAACGGCCTCTAGATCCAGTAATGTATAGGTCAAATGTTGCTTTGCAGGCAGATTTGCTATACGTCTGAATGTTGCGCCAATACCAGCCCCGACCTCCAAGATTTTCACAGGGCTGTCATCTGACTGCGGCTCATAAGCGGATAACGCCTTTGCAAAGGCATCCCAGACATTCCTGTTCAGCGAACGCTCGTCTACAGGCTCTTTTGACGCCAGATATCGAGCGTAATTAAATACAGATTCGCCTTCCAGATCCATATTGACTGTATAACCAGGAGTGTATTACAACGAGTGTGAGTAAAGAGGCGTAAAATCAAACACCGAAGAACAGCTTAAAGGCTCGTTTCATAAGAAGCGTATGCGTCCTTGTCTTCCCAGATCCGCACTGCCAGATGCTCAAGATTGGTTTGCTTAAGCGTTTTCACGAGTTCGAGGCATACGATGCGAGAAAAATGCTCAATACTCGGATTCAAGCCGGCGAAGGCTGGATCATCATTAAGCGTGTGATCTCTGTATCGATTCAAGATCTCATCCATTGCTCCTTTAACCACATCGATGTCAGTAAGATAGCCATACTGATCCAGTTCAGACCCTTGCAATAACACCTCCAAGGCATACACGTGTGAATGCAGCACATTTTCCGGGCCGCAATCGGGTACGGTAAGGAAATGCTGGGCAACAAACTCTTCCTTAATACTCAACTTGTACATATGAACTTAGGGTTTTAATAAACTCAATCATAATTAAAGATAACCTGTAACGGCTCGTCCAATCTACTGTTTTCGTTCTGCTGATCCAGTAACTGGTAAGCATCTGCAGCTTTCTCAATACTAAACTGGTGACTAATAAAACGTCTCGGGCTTAATTTGGGGAGCAGAGACAATGCCAGGGACAATCGGCGGGATTTGGTCCATCTTCCTGCATGCGCTGGATCCAGGGTACTCACCTGGCTCGCATAAATGCTTAGTTTTGATCGATGAAAACGACCGCCTAAATCGAGTGCCGCCGGCTTTGTACCATACCAGGATCCCACCACAATTTTACCGGACGCTTTTGCTGAAGCTATAGCAGCATTCAAGCCGGCAGGATTCCCGCTCAACTCATATACGAGATCATACTGATTCGCCTCTTGGCCAATAATCAAATCTAATTCGGGAGGTGCATAGGCTTCATGGACGCCGATATGTTTTGCCCACGCTCTGCGTTTTTCCTTCAGATCCACTACATCTACATGGAGGTCTTGTTGACGCAACAACAATGAAGCTGTCAACAAGCCAACAACACCAAGCCCAATCACAAGCACCCGCTCCCCTATCATTGGCCGGCCATCCATTAAAAAACTGACCGCCGTTTCCATGTTGGCCAGAAATAGCGCATCTTCGAAAGACAGATCGTCGGGCAAACAAATCAAGGCATTTGTAGAGGCAACAAAGTGGCTTTCATGTGGATGGAATGCGAAGACACGCCGGCCTAGCCATGCGTCATCCACATCTTCTCCTTTCCGAACCACCGTACCCACCAATGCGTAGCCATATTTAAAGGGATACGTCGCTTCTTCCTGCATGCCGGCAAGGCTTTCATCGAGCAACAGGCCCTGCGGCAATAGTCCACGATAAGCCAGCATTTCAGTCCCACTACTGATGGCTGAGTAACGCGAAGCAACAAGCACCTCGCCAGAGCCAGGCACATCGACTTCAGCCGGCACCACATCCACGTCAAAAGGAGCTGCAAATTGTACGGACGCACCTTTCATATCTGCCACACAGGATCACCATGCAGAATCATATCGACTCCTTCCCAATGCATACTGGACAGGTCAAGAGCCATAGGTAATTTGCCCGGATGACCATTGACCGGAAGAGGCGTGTTGAACACGGATATACCGCCAATCAGTTTCAGTGAGACGGTGACAATAAAATGGTCAACGCTTTGCGTTTGAATAAAGCTCGTTATCACCTTGCCGCCACCTTCAACCATAAGGCTTTTGATTCCCAGTTCACCGAGGCGAGGAAGCATATGCTTCAAGCTAATCCATCCATGCGAGTCTGATGGCAACTCAATCACACACACATCCAGGGCGCGCAATGCCTGTTGTTTTTCCTCACCACTTTCTGATGTTGTAAACACAATAGGCCGGATTGGATTATCCCGATGTAAAACCTTTGCGGTATGCGGTATGCGCAAGTGGGAGTCTAAAACGATGGGCCGAGGATTATCCCCTGCGACGAGGCGCGTAGAAAGCGCAGGATCGTCGGATAGAATGGTGTTTATGCCAACAAGAATGCCTTCATGCGACGCACGAAGCGCATGCGTGTAGACAAGAGACTCCTTGCAACTGATCGCTATAGGCTCTCCTTGGGCACCAGCAATAGAGCCATCCAGACTTTGCGCATAGGTGACCGTTACAAAAGGGAGCCCTTCACGGTCATAATATGCCTCGGCACGCCGGCATAATGCTTCCAAAACTTGCGAACGGTTATGCAAAGACACACCTACTACCTAATGGCATTTCCTGACTCAGCATCAAAGAAATGTAGCTTACTCATATCAAGTGACAAAGACACAGGGTTACCGGGCTCCGGGAGCTGTTGCGGGACGACCCGGGCTACCACTTCATGTGTTTGCGAGCTTGCATATACAAAAATCTCATTCCCCATGGGCTCCAGCACATCAAGCGTCAGTGATAACTCTTCGATATCGTTTCCAGCCGCCTGATCACCAGACACATAAATAGCCTCCGGCCTAAAACCTAAAACGATATCTTTATTTATGTATTCCCTCAATGATTCAGTATGACTACTGCCAGGTTTAATCTTAATGCCTCCACCTTTTTCACAAAACAGCAAGGCGCCTTCATTCTGAATCATACCATGCATGAAGTTCATAGATGGACTGCCGATAAATCCAGCCACAAATTTATTTGCCGGCTTGTCATATAAATTCAGTGGTGAATCTATTTGCTGGATCAACCCATCCTTCATTACTACAATACGATCGCCCATGGTCATGGCCTCAACCTGATCATGGGTTACATAGACCATGGTTGACTCAAGACGCTGATGCAACTTTGAGATTTCTGTCCGCATTTGCACCCTGAGCTTTGCGTCCAGATTGGAAAGCGGTTCGTCAAAGAGAAATACTTTAGGTTTCCGAACAATCGCTCTACCTACGGCCACACGTTGTCTTTGGCCACCAGACAACTGCTTTGGTTTTCTATCCAGTATAGGCGTAATACCCAACACCTCGGCTGCTTGACTAACACGGTTATTTATCTCGGCTTTATCATATTTCCTGAGCTTCAAGCCAAAAGCCATGTTTTCACGCACCGTCATATGGGGATAGAGGGCGTAGTTCTGGAAGACCATCGCGATATCCCGGTCTTTGGGAGGCATGTCGTTGACCTTTGCCTCTCCGATATATAAATCGCCGGCGGAAATACTCTCCAGACCAGCGATCATGCGCAAGGTTGTACTCTTTCCACATCCCGAGGGACCAACCAAAACAACAAATTCACCATCTTCAATATCAAAAGAAGCACCATGAACCGCTACAACATCCGGGTCATAGACCTTTCTCACTTTATCGAGCTTTACACTTGCCATATCCTGTTGAAACTTATAAGCGGGAGCGACAAGATAACATCACAAGAGGAAATACGCAGGTTTTTAAAAAGGAGACTTGTTCAATTAAACCGCTGTAAGAAAGAAATCAGATGGTTGGGATGTGTCCAATACATGGCCAAAACAGAGGGGTGAAATCCATAGAGACACTTCTCTCATTGTGAATCCCTACCCGGATTCCTGCTATTTTAACAGGCCACTTACTTGTTATAGCATGTTATCATTTGCTATAAATTAATTATGCATGAGCAACATAACTCCTTAATAATTTGTATTTATCAGAATTAGATCCGTTATTAATTTTGACGGAGCACCTACCAGATTACAGACTATTAAAAAAAGCGTTACAGCTTTCATGTCCTACAATAAAGGCAAAACTACGATATATGATGTGGCTGCCCGTGCTGGCGTCGCCATATCAACAGTATCTCGCGTTCTAAACAAATCGAATGACGTTTCAGATATTACGCGTGAAAAAGTTATGCGCGCCATATCTGAACTTCAATTTCGTCCGCATAGAACAGCTAAAATTCTGGCCCAAAAGCAGTCAGATTCTCTGTTTATTGCACTGCCTTCCTTCACAACGCCATACCACAACAGCGTATTGAAAGGCGTGCGTAGCAGAATACGGGAAGAAGAACTTGACCTCATCCTGTTTGATCTTGGATCGGAGGACCCAAGAGCCAAGCTGCTGGATTTCCTCAGACGCGGTGCTGTGGAAGGTCTTATCCTGGTATTACATGTAGATGATGAAATGGTCGAGGAACTGGCCACATTAAGAGCCCCGGTCATCATACTGGGAGAGAATTGCGCGCAGTTTGATTGTTATTACTGGGACGAGGCAACGGGAGCGAAGAACGCTGTAAAACACCTCATTGAGCAGGGGCATAAGAATATTGGTTTGATCACATCGCCATTTGATGAAGATCGTGTCATGGAGACCCGCATGAGTGGGTACTACAGTGCACTGAAGGACGCCGGCATGGAGGTCGATGAATCACTGATCAAGCATGGCGTAACAGAGAAACACGCCGGCATTAGCGAAGAATCTGGATATGAAGCGATGGAAATGCTACTCAATCACGAAAAAGATGTGACAGCAGTCTTTGCTCTGAGCGATGCACAGGCCATTGGTGCCTGGCATGCCATCAGGAATACTGGACGAACGGTACCTGAAGATATTGCTATTGTAGGATATGGTGATATCAAAACCAGTCGCTATATTGGCCTCTCCTCAGTAGACTTGAAATTGCAGGAAATTGGTCATCAAGCTACGGACGTGATGATCCAGCGACTTACCAAACAGATCAAGCAGGACGAAATGAAAAATGTTTTGATCATTCCTGAACTACAAGTTCGTCGCTCAAGTCTGCACAAAAGAAGTTAATTGATTAAACCAACATCATCTTAGCTGCAGCGCATGGATCGTAGTATTGTAGAGCAACAACTGAATCACACAATTCAGTCCACCGCCTTTGCTGATTTTGGCACCCTGTATCGCGGCAAAGTAAGAGACACCTACCAACGAGAAGATTGCCTCGTGCTCGTGGCATCAGATCGTATTTCAGCTTTTGACCATGTGTTAAGACAGACGATTCCTTTTAAAGGCCAGGTCTTAAACCGGGTGGCTGCTTATTTTTTCGAGCATACAGCGGACATTATACAAAACCACATTCTTAGCGTCCCGGACCCAAACGTCACTGTTGCCAAGCTGTGCAAACCGTTCCCGATTGAATTTGTCGTGAGAGGATATCTCGCCGGCCACGCCTGGCGAGAATACAGTGCCGGAAAACGTGTACTGTGTGGCAAATCAATGCCAGAGGGACTCAGGCAAAACAGTGCCTTCCCCTCCCCTATTTTAACGCCGGCCACCAAGGCAGAAGAAGGGCATGACGAAGATATAAGCAGGGAAGAAATTCTGCAGAGAGGGATTATTTCTGAAACACTCTTTGATCAGCTCGAAGACATTGCCCTTCGCCTATTTGATAGAGGCAGTGAAATGGCCAAGGCTCGGGGCCTGATACTTGTAGATACCAAATATGAAATGGGTCTCGATCAAGATGGAGAGATTTGCTTAATCGATGAAGTACATACACCCGACTCTTCTCGGTATTTTTACGCAAACACCTACGAGCAGCTACTCGCAGAAAACAAGCCCCAGCGACAGCTTTCTAAAGAATTTGTCCGTGAATGGTTGATGGATCACGGCTTCCAGGGAAAAGACGGGCAAACACTGCCCGACATACCTGACTCTTTCCGTATGGAAATAGCAAATAGGTATGTTGAACTGTACGAGCAAATAACAGGCAGCTCCTTTGTACCCGATACGCACCGAGCACCTGTAGATCGCGTAAGGCAAGTGCTCGATGGCTTGTTTGGCTGATATGTAGCCTCCTCCAGGATCTCTGCCGGCAGCTGCCGTTCTATATTCTCATCCGCCCCGTTTACGGCAACCTACTATTGCTCGCATCAGAAGGCATGATTCTTAAACAACCCGTTTATTACTTGTTTATACTTTTCCTGATTTCCTCGTGCAACACTCCTGCTCTTGAGAAACGTGATTTCACTTTTCTTAATGACAGTTTATCCATAGACGAGCATCTTGCAAAACACAATCTGGCCGGCTTTAGTCTCGCCGTCTTTGAAGAGTACGAGATTGTATATACCAATCAATGGGGCGTGAAGTCGTTTAATGCTGACGAGCAGATAGACATAAATACTTCTTTTTCTACAGCATCCATATCTAAGCCTGTCACGGCTCTTCTTTGCCTGATTCTTGAGGAAAAAGGATTGATTAATTTAGATGAGTCCATTGATAAATATCTCGAACGATGGAGCCTACCCCGGAATCAACATAATGAAGATGCCAAAGTTACGCTGAAGCATTTCCTGAACCACACTGCAGGTACCAGTCAGCATGGCTTTGCCGATTTCTATGAAGGAGACGATATTCCAACAATAAAGCAGAGTCTGATGGGCGAGATTCCCAGATACGATAAAGAAATCGAATTTTTGTTTACACCAGGTGAAAGCTGGCAATATAGCGGAGGCGGGTATGTCATTGTTCAGATGGCCCTTGAAGATTACTTAAGCACATCCATCGCCGAGCTTGCACAAGTGCATATTTTCACACCGCTGGGATTAAACAACACAACAATGGTTCAGCCGAATAATGAAGGGTTCTTAACGAACGTTGCTTTGGTTCATGATGCTGAAGGAAAGGTCATTAGCACAGGATTACCTATCACACCTCAGATTGCACCATCGGGCATGTGGTCTACACCTGCAGATTTGGCAAAGCTTACCCTTGAAATACAAAATGCTTTAAGAGACAAGGAAAATACTCTTATAAGCTACGATGTAGCACAAGAAATGACCCGTGTAACGGCATTGAAGAATGCGGTAGGCGGCTGGAGTTACGGCTGGCAAAGATCCTTTGGATTTGATAATTATGACTGGTTCTCTTGTAACGGCTCTAACACGGGCGTTGGCGGCGATATATACGCAACTATGAGTAACGGTAACGGCTTCGTTTTTCTCGCAAATGGAGAGAAAAAGAATAGATTCCCAGTAATTGATTACGCCCGAAAAAGACTACTGGAACTCCTGCATTGGAAAAAGGAGATCTCAACCACGGAGACACAACCTGTTCCAGAAGAATTGATAACCGAGATAACTGGTACATATGATGACTTCTTATATGACCAAGGATTTGAAACCAAAATACTTCAACGAGACAATAAACTATTTGTAGAATCGCCCTTTTTTGAACACTTCAAAGGAAGCAAGGAAAGCGAGATGGTTTACCTACAGAATGGATCGTTTAAGATAATGGATTACCCCAATCTGATAAAATTCAGTACGGATAGCAGCAAGCACAGCAGCAAGCACGTTACATTGATTCGCAATGGTATAGAAGTAGCACAGCCATTGATTGAAAAGTAAAGGTGCATCAACCTGTTAATTAGTACATTAAGTCGAAATACCAGTTCGGGATACTGAATTTACTCTTCTTTCAGCCAATCTACAGGATTTGCTGTTGCGACTCTCAGCGTTTGAACACTAACGGTAAGGTACGCGATTACCAAAGCAGCAATACCGGCGCCACCAAAGTACCACCATGGTATTTCAGCGTGGTAGGCAAAGTTATCAAGCCACATATCTACGATATGATAACCGATCGGTATCGCAATCAAAAGAGCCAACCCAACCAGTTTAGTAAAGTCCTCCGACAAAAGACGAAGTAAACTAAACAAGCTCGCTCCAAGGACCTTCCGAATGGTGACTTCTTTTCTTCTTCTTTCGGCTTTAAAAACGGATAGAGCAAATAAACCAAGGCATGAAATAACGATTGCGAGAAGAGCAAAATAGCGTGATAATACCCCGACTCTATGCTCCGATTCGTATAAAGCCTGATATTCTTCTTCTAAGAATCGATATTCAAATTGTAAGCCTGGGCTGAATTCTTCGTAGAGATCTGCAATTCGATTGACGGTCTCCTCTTCCCCCCCTGCCCTGAGCTTGATGAGTATATTTCGGTTATTCGGATTTAATTGAATAATACCAGGCCCAATGCTTTCATATAACGAATCGAAATGAAAATCTTTAGCAACACCAACGATTTGAAATTCTCGATGCCTGAGTTGAATTCTTTTCCCAATGGGATTTTCAATACCCATTGCAGCAATCGCTGCCTCATTAAAGATGACTCTACTTGAATCTGCCCCAAAGTCTCTGGAAAAGGACCTCCCGGCAACCATTTCAATACCCATTAATTCCAGTAGATCATAGCCTACCTCCAGGTTCGCAAAGTGCAATTCGGAATCTGAATTTTCTCCTTCCCAAGAAATTCCACGCAGACCGCCATGCGATCCTGTTAAATTATGAGCAAAACTGGATGCAGCGCTGACACCAGGATATTGCTTCACTTCTGCAAGGAACGTTTCTAGACTCTCGTTCAGGCGTCCTTCTCTTTTGAATGTGATAACATTCTCTTTGTTATACCCAAGGTTTTTAGTCTGTACAAGATCGATTTGTTTATAAACGGCTAAAACAGAGATTATTAAAATAATAGAAACAGTAAATTGAAATACAACCAACCCTTTTTGCGTCCACTCCACGGCTAAAGAAGAGGTCAGTTTTCCTTTCAAAATCGAAACTGGTTGCTGTCCGGATAGAAAAAGCGCAGGATAGCTGCCGGAAATGAGCCCGGTAATCACAACAATCGCCAGTAAATATCCGGCGAATTCAGGGTTGAAATGGAGACTGATTTCCTTCCCTGTGATCTGATTGAACTCCGGCAATAAAGTATAAAGCAGCAACACAGCCACTACTCCAGAAATGAAAGTCAGAAAAACAGATTCGGACAAGAACTGAAATACGAGGCGTTTTCGATCTATTCCAATGGCTTTCTTAATGCCTATTTCCTTCATTCGAAGCGAGGCTTTAGCTATCGACAGGTTAATGAAGTTGATGCATGCAATAACAATTACAAGAAGGGCTATCAGGGAGAATAGCTTAACGTATTCAATTCGACCTCCCGCAGATTGGCCGTTCTCAAAGCGGTTGAATAAATAATTGTCGGAAAAACGCTGAAGAAAGAGCGTACCAATTCCGTCTAGATGTTCTGTACCTTCGAACTGTTGATATTTAGTCTTTCGATAATCTTTAATTTTTGTATTTACTCGGTCGAGGTCTGCACCTTCTTTTAACAGAACGTATGTATTAGGATCGCTATTGGCCCAGGAGTTTAACCAGTCTCTTTCTTCAAGAAAACGATCAAAAGTAAAAAGGAGATCGAACTGCAGCGATGAGTTTTTCGGGGGAGCTTTAAAAACGCCCGTCACGGTATACAATCCCGAATAAATACCTCTGTACGCTCCGTCACTCCATTCTATCGTTTGCCCTACGCTATTTTCTGCACTCTGGAATAATTTAATCGCGAGCTCTTCAGATAAAACGACGGAATATTTATCAGAAAGCACACTGGCTTCATTACCACTCAGCAGATCGAAAGAAAAGATCTCAAAGAAATTACTGTCTACGAAGTATTCTTTCGCCTTAAAATGATTGATACCGGTCGTAACTATTCCTTCTATCCCGCTCCAGTGATTCATGCTAATTGTGGCATCTTCAATCTCAGGAAATTCATCGAGGAGCGCTTTGGCCAAAACAGCCGGCGTGGCCTGTGTGGTCAAAATATCACCGCTACCGCGGGGTACGTTTTGCCATACCTGATAGAGTCTTTCATCATTCTCGTTAAACCTGTCTACCCTCAATTCATCGTTTATCCAGAGTGAAATGAGTAATACGCAGGCTAGTCCTACTGAAAGCCCAACCAGATTGATGAGAAACGAACTCTTGTGCCGATTGGCATTGCGAAACGTGATTAACAAGTTATGTTTTAGCATGTGGGCAGAGTATGGAATCGCGCTATAGCGGATAGTGGTTTAACATAACAGGCAAGCTCTTGGCATATATATTTGTCAATTAAGATGCCAAAGAACACTATGCTTCAATTCTGGCCCTATTGATAGAGATTGATGGGCTCAAACGATGATTGTGTGTCCGCTATTAACACACTTACTGTTCGGAATCGGGCATCTCAGCCCCTGGTCTTTACAATCACTTTTGACCATGAAATGCATTCCTGTTTATGCCTTCCTGAGCATGAGTGACTTTGTTATCGCGTGCTGCATAGCCTTCTCACCTTTCACAGAACGCTCCGCATAAAACCTTGCATTTTACCCTGCATTTCACCCTGCAAAGGGAGCAAAATCAACGACACATCCAAGGTCGGTCTAGATACAGCATTTGTAAGCGTTAGCCATTCTCGTGATAAAATCTGCCCCTTTGTTGCGAAACATACAATGTTGCCTTACACTTGCAGCGTAATCGGCTCTTAAAAACTAAAATTCAAATTGATGAATATCACGTTAAAGCAAGCAGAAAAAATGATTGCGGCTGCAAAACAAAAATCTGTAGCGCTGGACACAAAAATGAACATCGCCATTGTTGATGCAGGAGCAAACCTGGTCGCTTTTGCCCGCATGGATGGGGCATGGTTGGGTTCTTTGGACATCTCTATCAAAAAAGCTAAAACAGCTCGTTTTTTTGATATGGACACGGGAATTATTGGAGGCTTATCACAGCCTGGAGGTCCTTTGTATAACATCGAGCATTCTAACGGAGGCTTGATTACTTTCCCTGGAGGTGTGCCAGTGAAGAATGCAAATGGTGTTGTGATTGGGGCTATTGGAGTGAGCGGCAGTAGTGTAGAAAATGATCACGCTGTTGCTGAAGCAGGCGCATCCGTTTCCTAAACATTGGTCGCCTAATACCTTCTTAAGTAAAAAACAAAGGGTTGCTATTTTAAGACAGCAACCCTTTGTTTTCTAAAAGCAGACCCCTTCACCCCAAATGCTGAACGTCTATCGAAGCACCTTGCTTCTGCGCCCACTGTTCATCGCGCAGATAGACCGTGCGCGTTGGAAAGGCCATCTCTAACCCCAGGCTTTCAACCAGGTCCATAACTTGCAACATGAGTGACTCGCGGCCCTGTAGCCACTCTACCCAGACCGCTGTGTTCGTAAAGCAATAGAATTGAACATTCAGGCTGGAATCTCCAAATTCCACAAAGTGGGCAAAATGAAAATTCTGATCGATCATTGGGTGATCATTGAGCAGTTGCCGGCTCCCTTCCAGGAACGTCTGCATCTGAGCTGAACTCGTTTCATAGGTAAGCCCAACAGTCATCTTTATTCGACGGATCGACCGCTGTGAAAAATTCCGAATCGGCGTCGAAGTAAACATTGAATTTGGCAAAACAACCAGTACCTTATCGAACTGACGGATTCGTGTTGTACGAAATCCAACTTCTTCGATGACGCCCTCAATTCCCCCAAGCTCCACCCAATCTCCCACTTGAAACGGTCGATCTGTAAAAACCACGATCGATCCGAAGAAATTGGATACGGTATCCTGAGCAGCGAGCGCGAGCGCCAAACCACCAATACCAAGACTGGCAATGAGACTCGTTACTGAATAACCAAGATTTTGTATTACCCAGACGACTGCAATGATTGCAATGAAAAACTTAATCGTTTTTCGAAGCATCGGTACAAGCAAGTCATCAAGCTTTGATTCCGTTCCGTCTGCTTGCCGTGTCAATCCCCGTGCAAACACCTCAATCAGGGCAAAAGACACCCATACCAGTCCACCAACAATGGCGGCATTTAACCCATTAAAAACATACGTGCGAATATCGATCGGCTCAGCGGGTAATTCAAAAAAGGCCACTGCCAGATGCCAGAGGGCAATTTGCACGAGCAATGCTAAAGGCGTCGGCAGCAATTCGATGACATCGTCATCCCATAATATCTTCGTGTTCTTTGCTCGCTGCTTGATAAAGCCGCTAAATATGCGACGAATGATGCGCCGGCTCAAAAAGCCAAGAAAGATAATGCCAAGAGCAGCTCCAAGCTTCCACACAGGCACGCCCCAAAGAATTTCCTGGCTCAAGAATCCCAGGCTTAAATCATCCATCAGTAGTATTGGTTGTCATGCTCATTGTCAATAACTTCGCTATCATCTTTGGTGGATATTGTTCATACATCAGAAAATAGCGTCCGAACTGTTTGATCGACAAGATCCTTCCCTGTCATTCTCACACTTCAAAATACGAATAGATAGGCCACTTGCAATCTTGCGCCTTTTAACTGCCTGTTAGGTACTGTGCCAGGCGCACTGAACAGAATTCACAGGTTTATTACTGTACCAACCCTCCAATAATTTTTTGCATAGTGATTAACTCATACCCACCGACTTGAGACGTACCAGATACACGCTTGTAGCCAAGATTCATGTAGAAATCCTCCAGGTATTGATGAGGATGAAGAGAGAGCTCCCGAATACCCTGCTCAACAGCAAGCGTCTCAAGCTTTTTAACAATGAGACCTCCCACACCTCGGCCGCGGTACCCGGGAAGTACAGCAATCCTCGATAATACACCTTCATGAGGTGTTAGAACAACGAGCCGGCCGGTTGCAGCAAACGTATCTCCGTAACAGCAAAGCATATGAAATGCAGATCCATCCAACCCGTCATCATCCAGGTGAGCAGGAATCACTTGCTCTTCTACAAAGACACGTTTCCGGATCTCCTGAGCTGCGGCTATCTCTACTGAATTTCTGGCAATTATTATCTTGAGCTCGCCAGTCATAATAGCTGATGCCCCATGTTCGATAGATGATCAACCGGGCATCTCTCTCATTTCTGATTATTCACGTGAACGCCCGGTAATCTTGTTGTCTACTTTAGCCAACTGATTCTCTTCCTGATCCAAATTCAAAAGGGGTCTCGCGTCAATGGACTGAATTTCACCAATACCTGCCTTCTCAATCGAGGCTTTAGATGGCTCCTCGTTTTTATCAGTACTACTTTTAAGAGTTGCTGCCAGCTTTTCAAGCTTCGAAAAGCCTTTGTCCAAGTGCCCACGTAGCGCCCAGCGGCCGGCTGAAAATGTCAATCCAATTGCCGCAATGACAAACAGCAAGCCTGGAACAGCACTCAGCTCAAGAAATTCCGATGCAAAGAAAAGGGACGCGATTCCAACCAGGGGTAGCGGTAAATAAAAGGGAAGAGCCGTCAGTGGGCCACTCCAACCAATGCTAATTTTGGTTTTCCCGTGTTCTTTCAGCGCAGTGATTTGTGCAGAATTAGTCGTTCCCCGCGGAGAACTCCATTCAAAGACAGATTCTCTCGTACTAATCTCTCCTTTTGATTGAAAAAAATCACGGATTAAAACAAGCATTTTCTCCCATTCCAGGGCTGATATTTCGTGGTCAATTTCAATCTGCTCAAAGAATGAAAACGGGCCTCCCCAAATCGTTCGATCGGGACGCTCATCTCCTACATCGATTTCCGCTATCGCTTTGTTAATTTCAGCTGGATCAATCCCTGAATCTGATGCGATTTGCTTTAGTTCATCAGCCGTTAGCCCCGGAAGATCACTGGAAGGATCCTTGCGAGAATTCGCAGCCGCCTTCTTGAGAATTGCGGCCGTTTGCTTTTCATTAAAAACCTTCATGAGTCAATCTTCTGGATGAGTTACAAGTTGACGTCTACGGCTGAAACGTTGATTGGGTGCATGCTTCAGAACTGAGAGTATAAGTCATATTCCCATGTAATTCGTGTTTTGTATATAGGATGTACCTAAAACGAAATTTGAGCTAACAGCCGGCTTGAGTAAATCAGGTTAAACATCACAGGCCCACCTATTTGACTAGGCAGGCCTGTTTCAATTCGAATTCAACTGCTGCAAATTGGACTACCCTAAACTCAACTACAATGGTTGATGTATTGCAGCTTGTGGATCGAAACACTGAATACCAAAAGGCTCTCCCAGATCATAAGCATTCGCTCCCTCATCACAACTACCAGTTAATGTTGTTAACTGCTTTTTCCGTACGACAGGGTCTGGCGAAGTTGGGCCATGATATTTCACGATGAGGTGAAACTCTCCGCCCATTGGATTTAGCAATCCAGAGCCGGGCAAGGCAATTTGATCATCGCCATCAGGCAACTCCCCTACTCTTATTGTCGCACGAAAGTTACCTTTGCCATTACTCCCCACGGTATTCCCAGCTACCCAAAATATGGTAGCGTCAATGCCTTCGGGATTTCCAAAGATATCTACATCTGAACAGGGACTGGACGCACAGTTCTCCGGCTCGTTAATTGTTACAATCCAGTTCGTATAAGCTCCCTCTGGTAGCCCTGTTGTTTTAATCGAATACTGGATTTTATCTGCTTTTCTTTTCAATACAGACTCACTTCCATTCACCGGTGGGAATTCTGTACCTGGCACAAGTACACCTCCACCTACATCGCCTGCCGGCTGAAACACAAAAAGCTCAGTCGATTGAGACGTACCAGCAGCCGAGCTGCTACTGGCTACCTCTGGCCCTTCTGTCTCGGTAAGCATGCTACGCTCACATCCAGTGATAAGCAGCGCTGTTAATAGAAAGATGCGTGAATACGGTTTCATGATGTTGTCCTCAATGAAGTTAGCTCATTAGGAATTATCCATCCCCAACACCAAAGAATAACACCTAATAAACAGAACGATAGAAGAGCGGAAGTGCTTCTAGATTGGCCAGGATGCTGAGGATACATTCAATAAAACAAACAAATAACCTTTAACAATCCCTTATTTGCGTGATTTTCCACTCAAATCGCATTTTGTATGCGCTCCTATCACGGCGTATGAAAGATACAGGCCATTGTTAGTACAGAAAGACTCTGACATTAGTATCCATCAAATACGCGAAACTCTTTAACAGCATCCAAAAGTCTGTGCACAATTTTGTCTTCGTACCCATTAGCCATTTCATATCGTGCCCTTATTCCATTATAAGCGCGACGATTAGTACAATGAGAATGACCACCGTGAGAATAGCAATCACAGTGCCAACGCTTTGTTCATGGAGTTTAGAGAGTTGGCTTTAAACCGACTTATTGCGCCAGCTCCAAGACCACTCACGACACTGATTCCACACAAGGGTAGAAAAAAGATCATTGCCATCCCTGCCTCACTTGATCTAAGCAGTCCAAGTGCCAGCAATCCAAATAGAGAAAAAGTAATGAGCAAAAACCAGAATAGAACTCTCATAAATATATGCTGACACAACTATTGAGCTAATCAAAACAATATATAATTATGTGCAGTGCGCGACTGAATTCCCCTATTTCGCACCTCAACATTAATGAGGCAATTCGTTAGCCCGCTTTTCTAAGCTCTTCAAGATTAGCTGATACAATTGCCGGCAGATTTCGTGTCACTTTCTCTACCGCCCAGTCCCACCAACCTATTTCCAGTAACGCGTCAATGGTAGATTCAGAGAACCGGTACCGAATGATCTTTGCCGGGTTGCCTCCGACTATCGCATAAGGCGGCACGTCCGAAGTTACTACTGAGCGCGAGGCGATGATTGATCCGTGACCAATCTTTACGCCAGGCATTACAAGAGACTCGTAACCCATCCAGACATCGTTCCCTACAACTGTATCTCCCTTGTTGGGCAATTCTTCCGGTTTGGGCGTCACCTTCTCCCAGCCATTGCCAAATATATAGAACGGATAGGTCGAAAATCCATCCAGCTTATGATTGGCCCCATTCATGATGAATTTAGCGCCACGCCCCAATGCACAGTATTTGCCAATGATCAGCTTGTCGCCAATAAAGGGGAAAAGGTAAAG
>JBGCEN010000359.1:0-6690 GCA_045106435.1 Rhodothermales bacterium | reverse complement strand
GTTTTTCATGGTTTGGTGGTCATAGCGCAAGCAAAACACCCGGTCCCATCCCGAACCCGGCCGTTAAGTGCTGTTGCGCCGATGGTACTGCGTCTTAAGACGTGGGAGAGTAGGTCACCGCCAAACCTAGTAAAACCTCTGATATGTATCTCTCTTCGATGCTTTCTTCCAATACACAAACTGTTCTTGATGACAGCCTACGCGCCTGTTAGCCGTTGGCCATGGACAAAGTTGTTGTATGCATTAACTGGGGAACAAAATATGGTGCCCCTTATATCAACAGACTGTACGAAATGGTGCGTGCGAATATTACGCCGCCGTTTCGTTTCGTGGCCTTCACTGATACCCGTGATGGTGTGCATCCAGATGTTGATTGTTTCGACTTGCCGGAAATGCCCGGGTTCATGCCTGAAAATACAATTGGGCAGTGGCCAAAGTCGCGGCTTTGGGCCCCAAAGCTTGGAGATTTGAGTGGCCCCATTCTGTTTGTTGACCTTGATGTGACGATTACCGGCCCATTGGACGCATTTTTTGAATTTGCAGATGCTGACGATGTTGTTTTAGCGCGCAATGCCGCAAAACCGCTTCAAAAGCTTGGACAAACCTCGATCTATCGCATGCCTGTTGGCGCGCTGGCGCCCTTGCAGGAACTGTTTGCTTCAGATCCACAGGCTGTTGCTGACAAATACCGGTTTGAGCAGCATTTTGTTACGAAAAATGCGCCGAATGGTGTGAAATTCTGGCCGAAAGAATGGGTCAGACACTACCGGATTGAGTGTATACCACGCTTCCCACTGAATTATTTTGTCGATCCAAAACCTCCTAAGGGCGCGCGGGTGATAATATTTGCTGGCGCTTTAAACCCACCGGATGCAATTGCGGGTCAATACAACAAGCGGACCCCGCATCTACCGCCATTCGCGCATCTGAAACGTGCCTTGGCGAGTAAAAAAAAGTGGAAGTCCATTCGCCAGTACGTGCGTCCTGCCACATGGGTGAAAGAAATTTGGGATCAGTCCAGTACTTACCAACCGCCCGCACAAAAAGGCGAAAAATAAGTTCTGTATTTCGATTAGATGGCCTTGAACCTTCCGTTTCGCTGGCCTAATACAGCGTACGCATTGGCGCGGGATGGAGCAGCCCGGTAGCTCGTCAGGCTCATAACCTGAAGGTCGTAGGTTCAAATCCTACTCCCGCAACCAATGTCGTTGAACAGGCCGCCTTCGGGCGGCTTGTTTCGTTTTGGGGCTCACTCAACGCGAGCAGGCCAGCCAATTTCCGAACTAATTCAATGACCAGTGCGTCATCCTGCGGGATGAGGCGAATTTCCATAAGCAGGCTTCGAATGATTGTCGTCGCTTCTGCTTTAGCGCCTGTGTCGTTGTTTGCTGCAGTCAATCATTTGAACGACGCTTGATAGTGGTCAGCGAGGTTGCAAGAGAACGGGTGCTGCATCCGATGTATTGCGCAGTTTGCTGGATGCGCGGCCTTGGACGTTTCCAAAGCGGTGATCTCATTTTCGATGCTTGGGGGGAACATACCGTTTGTATTGGCGTTGATCATTTGATGATCCCTGAGAACAGGTGCTTGGCTCGTTTTGTACAACCCTGCTTGCCGATGCCATTACTGATCGCCGCGCTGCGTGTTTCGAACTGCCGCGCTTTTACGAAGATCCAGTCGTCCGAGGGGTTCATGCGCGCCTGTCTCTGCCCCGTCTCCGGGTCTTTGACAAAACGTGGCCTTTCCAGATCAGCCGCCCGACATCAAGGTCGTTGTTCAGAATTCCGGTGCCACACCGATGGTTGCCGTACGCCCCACGTCCCCTTGAGCCCGCGTTGTGTGTCCGAGAATGTCGCAGATGATGTCTACGTGTTCTAGGTCAAAGTCGGCGACACCGGTCGCCGAGATATGGCGGATGATTGAAGTCAGCGCTCATCGGGCCAAATAGGGCAATTTGATAAGGGAGTTTTTCTGGCTCATTGTGGCAACCAAGGAGTGGCACAGGAGACAGACATCCGGAACACGCAAGTGCCCGGGCGAGCAGCGGCGGCTAATTGTATACTCCATCGGTAATTTGCGAACGTGACAAGTCAGAGTTGCGAACCTATCGGCAGCAAAGCATAGATACCTGCCATGAAATGATCCCAAGACGATCCGGTAGGTTCATAGTGATAAACTGTTTGGCTCTTACTCTCATCTGTTTCTGTCCACGAAATACGATTATCTTCCTCCAGTCGCACAGCAAATGTTTCTGCAAGCAGAACCTCGCTCAGCGTTGCTGACATGCTTTTGGTAAATGCGGGGGAGTCGATAAGAATACCCATTTCGGTGTTGATACTCACCGATCGCGGGTCCCAGTTGAATGACCCTATGAACATATACCTATCATCGATGGTGAACGCCTTGGCATGCAAACCTGATTGAGATTGAAACCAGTTGATTCCCCGTTTTTGCTCGTGGTTGGCATCTGGCCTTAGTTCGTACAACTCGACGCCGCCCTCCAACAGGCTACGCCTTTGCTTGGCGTAATGCGCATAGACCGGCTTCACATCGTTTGACGCAAGCGAATTGGTGACGACCCTCACCGCAACCCCCCGGGCTGCAAGCTCGCGTAACCAACTTGTACCTTTCTTGCGTGGCACAAAATAAGCAGAAATGATCTCAACCTCTGATTTTGCCGTGGTGAAGTAAGGGGCAAGCTGCGACGCGAGTATTTGTTCACGGTTATCTTCACCGGCCGCTTTGGTTGGCGGGTCAGAGTACATTTTGGCCGGAACCCAAGTTAGCTCGAGCGTCGATGATGTGAAATTCTGGCTTTTTGCCGAACGCACGGCTTCCGCATACTCAGTTTGCGTCACGTCGCCTATGATTTCGTTTAGCCGATCGCGCGCTTCACTCAGGCTAAAGTCCTCCGGTTCAGCGATGACAGCGCGTGCAGGCACGGCAAACTTGCTGTTCCAGTACTTGTCAAAATTGTAAGATACCTCGCCAACCACGGGCCCGGCCACAAGCAGATCCAAATCTGAATAATTCATCTGCTTTTTGGCTAAAAAGTATTCATCACCAATGTTGCGACCGCCCACAATCGACATAGCGTTATCCACCGTCATCGATTTGTTGTGCATCCGCCGGTTGATCCTTTTGAAGTCAGTCAGACCTGCCGCCAGCAGGCTTTGGTCTCTCCAGAACGGATTAAAAAGTCTGATTTCTATGTTCTCGTGGGAATCCAGCGCCGCGGTTGTGGCGTCGTAGCTCTCGGTTTCTATATCATCGAGCAGCAGGCGTACACGCACCCCTCTGTCGGCGGCTTCCAACAGGCTCCATGCGAAAAGCTGCCCGGTCAAATCATTGTGCAAAAGGTAATACTGCGCATCAATTGTCTGGTCGGCGGCCTGTGCCAGCGCCAAGCGGGCTGCCAGCGCCAATTCGCCATTCCCGATGAGCCTGACGCCGGAGCGCCCGTCCCCGGGGTCGCCAAGATTTTTCGTGGCCAGGCTGAGCCGTGTATTTGTAGGTTGCTCAGGCGCATAGGACGGCGTTTGTTCAAATGTCCGGTCGCCGGTGGCACACCCTGCCAGAAGCACCATCGACAGTCCTATTGTCAACACTACGGATTTCATGACGGCCCTCTTTCAGTGAACGGAAGCAAAAACCATGCAACACTAGAACAAATATCTACGTGCAAAGGACTTCAAATTTCAATGCAGTTGCATCCTTTGCGGCAGTTTAATACACGCCCATGCTTTGGTGAGCTTGGTTAGGCAACGTTAAACACAGCATCGATTTTGGCTCTGTCAAATTGTTCGCTTCATCCGGCTTCCACGCCAGCATAGCTGCTTGGCGAATGGAAAACCTAGTGAGCAACGCCTCGCATTTAAGGCGCAGAAGGCTGCTGTATCGTCCATCGTCATCTTGCCAAGTCTACAACACTTCTTCCATCAATTGTTGCTTGAGCACGTCGCGTCCGACGAAAGAAATTTGCCCGTATCGCCGTTCAATCTGACCAGCTTGTTCCATGTCGTCCAGAATACGGCCGACCATGCTGCGGGACATATTTGAAAGTTGCGCAAGCTCCTGCTGCGTAACATCGAGCGCTGATACGGTCTCTCCGGCTGGTACATCAAGTCGCGCACCGCACAAGCGCAGCAGCACGGCGGAAAGTCGTCGGTGCGACGAGCGGATCATGAGATCGTCAAGCCCTGCAACCGCGAGCCGGATATGCTCTGCGGCGAGGTGACCCAGCGCGCGCCACATCTCTGGATTATCTTTAGCAAGGTCCTCAAGATCTGTTGCCGAAATATATGCATATTTTATCGGTCGATGGGCCAACAAAGTCACAACCCTGTCCATACCTGAAAAGATCTCAATCTCTCCGAGCTATGACCGCGCATGAAATAGACTTAGCATCGTTGGCCCATGTGCTGATTGGACTGTATCCATGCGCAGGCACCCCGACAAAAGGCAATAAAGGCCATCGGGAGGATCGCCCGCATGATAAAGGATTTTCCCTTCATCCGCACTGCGTATCTTGCAGGCATCGAATACCTTTTCGCGCAGGTAAACAGGCAATAGCGACAGCCAGCCTTCGGCTTCAAGCAATTGGCGTGTTGTTCGGTCCACCATCCCCATCCCGGTTTTTATTCTTGATTGTGTACCATTGGCATTTTAGCGCCGGTTTGCATGATATCAAACCTCAAGTGACTGAACCGGTGCAATCTTCTGCGCAGTGCGTCGCTGTTTTTGAATTGCACCAACCTAACTTTGGAGTGAACGATTCATGCAAAGCTGCCGGGTTTAGCCATGATTGGCCAAGGATCATCTACTTTGGATGGGATGTTTTGTTTTGGGGTGTCAGCGTCAGTAGGTATTATTGTTGGGATCACTATGCCAACTGTTAGCGAGGCTGCAGAGAGTGGTGTCGGCTTCTACTTGCTTGGGTCCCGCGGGCCTGCGGCAGGCGTCGTACCACCGCCGGGAACCTATGTTCAGAACGATCTCTACTTCTATTCCGGCTCGGCCAGTGCAGATCTCGAACTCGAGTTTGGCGGGAACCTCATTGCGAACGTCGATGCGGATGCGGTCGTAAACCTGACCAGCATATTGTGGTCTACACCGACCGAAGTGCTTGGTGGCAATTTGGCTTTCAGCGTCACACTTCCAATTGGTTATCAGGATGTTTCAGCAAATCTGCAACCGACTCAGTTGCGTGCTGATGACGATGTAACGACCTTTGGCGACCCGGTTGTCGGGTCACAGATTGGATGGCACAGCGGTAATTTGCATTACACTATTGGCACGCTGATTAACGTGCCGATCGGAGATTATCAAAGTGGCGAAATAGCAAATGTCGCCTTCAATCGCTGGGGCATGGATGTGTTTGTTGGTGCCAGTTACATAGACCCTGCAACCGGGTGGGATTTTTCCGGCAACATTGGCGTCACACTCAACGGCGAGAACAGTGAAACAGACTACGAAACCGGCGACGAGTTTCATTTCGAATGGGCCGTGGCCAAGGCCTTTTCACCCGCCTTTTCAGCCGGGCTAACCGGATACCATTACGAACAGATAAGTGGCGATTCCGGTGCAGGGGCCAACCTTGGTCCGTTCAAGGGCAAGGTCAGCGCGATTGGTCTGACAGCAGCTTACACCTTCCAGATGGGTCAACGCCCTGCGTCCCTCAGGATCAAGTATTTCGACGAGTTCAATGTAAGAAACCGATTGGAGGGTGAGTCTGTGTTTGTCACACTCGCCTTTCCGATCTGACCGTATGATAGACTAAAGGATACCGCTATGCGCCTTATTCTGCTTTCCACCGCTTCAACGCTTTGCTTTTTTGTTCCAGCCTTCGCGCAGGAACTTACTGGCCTGCGACCCGGGACCGATGTGGAGTATTCGCCATATCTTCAGGAGGACTTCCCAAATCAGGTCTTTTTTGGCGGCTCCCATTTGCATACAAGTTTCTCCGCGGATGCAGGTCTCGTTGGCGCTACGACAACGCCGGATGACGCCTTACGCTTTGCCAAGGGCGAGGAGGTCATCTCTTCCAACGGTATTCCGGCACGATTGCGCCGCCCGCTGGACTGGCTGGTTGTCACGGATCATGCAGAAAACCTCGGGTTGCCTGCGGCCCTGTCGGATCAGGATCCGATTTTGACTGATGCAGAATGGGGTGCACAGCTTGCCGAGATCGCGGCGCCAAAAACCGAAGAGTCTCAGATTGCTTCGTATGAGTTTTGGATGGAGGCCACATTCGCTAGTGAGGATCCTTTGGCGGGAACGCCTTTTGGGCAGACAATGTGGGAACGTGTGACCGAGGCAGCGGAGCAGCATAATCAACCCGGGCTTTTACGGCCTTTATCGGATTTGAATGGACGTCCCAGCCCAACGGGTCGAACATGCACAGGAACGTGATTTACCGCGACGGTAAAGACCTTGCCGATCAGGTCGTGCCGATCAGCTCTTACGACACCGTTGATCCTGAAGTGTTTTGGGATTGGATGGCAGATTACGAGGCATTAACCGGTGGTCGCATTTTTGCCATTCCGCATGGCGGGAACCTGTCCAACGGGTTTTCGGCACTGGTGGGGCTTGTTGAACCAACGTCATCAAACAGCTTTGAGACAACTCAGTCGGGCTCTCATTGTGCCATTCAATGGATTGGTGCTTTGCGTGAGGCCACTCGTCGAGAAC
>JBGCEN010000358.1:0-4837 GCA_045106435.1 Rhodothermales bacterium | reverse complement strand
TGATCTGTCTCCAGGATCGAAATGATCTGCGTACCAGCGATGTACAACGTGCCCGTTTTTTTGCCGCGGAGTCTGAAAAAGTACTTGCCGGCAGATTTGATGGTTAATACGCCATCTCCTCGAATTACAACCGGAAGGCGGATATCAACAGCCATCGCTTTTGCATCAAAAAAATACTGAGCAATATGGCCAGTGCGCCTTGCTTGCTGTAGAAAAAGCTGCGTCGAATCCTTGGGATATAGCCCTTTTTCATCGGAATACACGCTGATGTGCATGCCTTCTTTCTTGTCAGAAAGTGCTATAGCCGGCATTGTATCATACAGGGTATTCAGTTTGGACTCCCGCTCTGCAACAGAGAGTACCCACGAGACCATTGCATCTACTTCATCATCTTTCAGGAATCGGTGCCGGCTCATTTGGGCCCCTCCCCAAAGTCCACCGCCACCCGTTTGCACCTTCGCACCGAGATCACGGAGTACATAGTCTTGTGCCTGGTAACGGGCTGCTATTTTGAGATATGGGGGCCCATAGGATGGCTCCTCAATAAAATGACAGCTAAAGCAATCCGATTTTTTCATGCCCTGAAGAGGCAATGTTGCTACTTTTTTTGAGGAATGTCGTCCAGAGGGTTTCTCATCGCTGCATCCCTGAATTGTCAAAAGAAGCATAGCTATGGATACAAGCATTCCTTTCGTTAACATAAATCCATAGAGTTCATTATACCTGTTTTTAACGTCCTTATATCCGGCTTACACTATCATGGCATTTTAACATTCGAAAAAAGATACGGTTGAGAGATGTGTTGTTATGTAAGGGAAACCCCGTCAAGCAATTCCAAACATTAATATTAGCTTAAGTTGATTGGTGAAACAGCATGACTCAGGCTGGGGCATTGCCCTTTGTCATACTGAACGAAGTGAAGTATCTATTATGTTTTGATCGTTTAAAGCTAATTCAAGCGATTTATTTCAAGTAGATCACCCAATCGAATGGAGGACAGACTTTTATGTACGTTCAGGACAGGTATTAAAGGCACGTATTATTATATCAGACAACATGATATAGCTTAATATTTAACTAATTGCTCCGAAACGGATGATGGGTAATGTAGTCATGTTTGGAAAGGAGATAGAAGAGTAAATCAGGCAACCTGGGCTTGTTTCGTGGATATATAAGCCTCGCACGAGTTAAGCAGAGAATCGATACTTATGAAGTACAACGCCGCTCAGTTACTGGCAGCTAAAACAAGAAATGACCTTATCGATATTGCAAAAACCAATCATATTGGTATCGGTAAGGTCCTCAGAAATCTCAGGTATGAAATAGAGCTTGAAGAAATTCAGAGCGAGTTGGTAAATCTTCAGCAATGGATTGCGAAGAATGGTATGCGTGTGGTTATCATCTTTGAAGGGAGAGATGCGGCGGGTAAAGGTGGGTCAATAAAAAGATTCAAAGAGCACCTCAATCCACGATTATCAAGGGTTGTAGCTTTAAATAAGCCGACAGAAGTTGAAAAAGGGCAGTGGTATTTCAGGCGCTATATAAAAGAACTGCCGAATCCTGGTGAAATCGTATTCTTTGATAGAAGTTGGTACAATCGGGCAGTCGTTGAACCTGTCATGGGTTTTTGTAGTGGTGAGCAGTACCAGAAGTTTATAGAGCAGGTGCCGGAATTTGAACACTTGCTCTATGAGGATAATATTAAAGTGGTGAAGTTCTGGTTTTCAATTTCCAAGGAAGAGCAAAAAAAGCGATTTGATGCGCGCCTGCAAAACCCACTCAAGCGCTGGAAATTTAGCCCCGTGGATATGAGGGGGCAGGAATTGTGGGATAGCTACACCTATCATAAAGAACAGATGTTCAGCAAGACCCACACAAACTTTAGTCCCTGGATTATTGTGAAGGCCAATGATAAGAAAAGAGCACGGCTCGAAAGTATGAGGTATGTGCTGTCCCAATTTGAATATGAGGGCAAGGGGACGTCAGATATTCAGCTTTTGCCAGACCCTAATGTGGTTTCAAGGTATCATAGAAGTGCAGTCCAAATTGACATTTAATGAACAAAGAAATGAGTGGCGAAGCTTTGACAAGTGAAGAAGTAGAATTGCTTAATTCCAAGATTGGACTTAGAGCGCTTTTCAAAAGCAGAAAGGTCAACCCTAAAAAAGCATTGGATGAAATCAGGTATGAAAATAACCTGAAGGCTTTGCAAGTCGAGTTGATAAAACTGCAAACCTGGGTCATCAAAAACAACAAGAAGGTGGTTGTCCTTTTTGAAGGGAGGGATGCCGCCGGCAAAGGCGGGGCGATACGAAGGGTTACGGAATACATCAACCCAAGGCATTTCAATATTGTGGCCCTTGATGTACCAACGGAAGATGAACGAAATCAATGGTTCTTCCAGCGATACATCAGTCAACTTCCCCGGCCGGGTGAAATTGTGCTTTACGACAGAAGCTGGTATAACAGAGCTGTTGTTGAGCCTGTGAACGGATTTTGTACAGAAGACGAGTATAAAACCTTCATGTCGCAGGTCAATGACTTTGAGAAAATGTTGATTCAATCAGACACCTATCTCATTAAGTTCTATTTCTCTATTACCAAAGAAGAACAGGCCCGCCGATTCACTGATATCAAAAAAAGCCCTTTAAAACGCTGGAAAATTACTCCGGTTGATGAAAGGGCCCAGGAGCTGTGGGAGGACTATACGGCTTACAAGGAGGCCATGTTTGAAACCACAAATACAGTTCTGGCTCCATGGATTATCATCAATGCAGATCAGAAGTCGGCGGCTAGATTGGAGGTAATATCGCACATTTTGTCAGTTATACCCTACGAATAGTTGAGGTGCCGGGGCGTTTGGGCAATTAACTTCCATGTCTAAATAGATGGAATGATGGGACGAAAGGAGGATTATGGTCAGTTGTTTTTTCTCTTGCCTTCTTTCTCTCAAAAGAACCGCTCGACCTGATAAACTTGTCATGTACCACGCCGGCATAGTAGAGTCGCAGGTTTTTTTTCGATATACTGCTGAGATCATCATTAAACTGTCCTCCGACGATGAAACCAGCTTATCTTTTTTTCTACACCCTCCTCTTGTCATGCACCCTTATTGCGTGTGAGCAGCAGCCGGCTGAAAAACAGCCCAACATCATTCTGATTTTAGCAGATGATATGGGTTTTGGTGACCCCGGCAGTTACAATCCAGCATCGAAAGTCCCGACGCCCAATATCGATCGAATAGCTGAGGAGGGCATCCGCCTCACTGATGCTCATTCGCCCTCAGCCGTTTGTACTCCTACACGTTATGGCGTATTAACAGGCAGATATGCATGGAGAACGCAATTAAAGAAGGGCGTGCTTTGGGGATACAGTCCTAATTTAATTGATACAGCACGGGTTACTGTTGCGTCCATGTTGCAAGAGAAAGGGTACCAGACTGGAGGCGTAGGAAAGTGGCATTTGGGCCTGGGTGAAGCAGATACCACGGACTACTTTGTCGATTTGACGCCCGGCCCCGTAGATCATGGATTTGATTACTATTATGGCATACCCGCATCGCTGGATATGCAGCCCTACGTGTATTTTGAAAACGAGCAGGTTGTTGAGACGCCAACAGAAGAGGTCGCATTTAGCGCACATCGCCGGCAAGAGGGGGGCGGGTTTTGGCGCGCAGGGCCTGTTGCCCCTTCGTTTAAACATATAAACGTACTGCCCGATATTACTCAAAAGGCCGTAGATTTTATAGAGTCTGAAGCTGCTGATCCTGACCCCTTCTTCCTATACATTCCGCTTTCCGCTCCACATACGCCTTGGTTGCCTACTGCCCCCTTTAAAGACGCGAGTGGCGCGGGATATTATGGTGACTTTGCTACACAAGTTGACTGGTCGGTGGGCGAAGTACTCAAAGCGCTCGACCGGTTGTCGATCACCGAAAATACGCTCATTGTATTTACCAGCGATAATGGGGCCCATTGGTATCCTAAAGATATAGAGACGTTTGGTCATCAAGCCAACGGACACCTTCGCGGGCAAAAAGCAGACATCTGGGAAGGGGGGCATCGTGTGCCTTTTGTGGTTCGATGGCCGGCAGAAATAGCTGCAGGCATTACCAGCGATGAAACAACAACGCATACAGATTTCCTGGCTACCTTTGCAGAATTGGTAGGGTTTTCTCTTCCAGCCGACGCCGGCGAAGACAGCTTTAGCATGTTATCGGTATGGAAAGGAGAAACCCCTGAAACCCCAATACGGAACTCAACCATCCATCATTCTTTGGATGGCATGTTCGCCATTCGACAAGGCTCCTGGAAGCTGATAGAAGGACGCGGGTCTGGCGGATTTACACAGCCGGCGCGGATTGATCCTGCAGCCGGTGAACCTGTCGGCCAGTTATATAACCTGGAAGACGATCCATCCGAATCTAATAATGTCTATCTTGAGCATCCTGAAGTTGTAGCTGATTTGCTGAAGCTGCTCGAAGAAAACCGCAGCGCAGGTCGCTCCAGGATGAATTGAGCATAATGAACATCCAACAAGGAATTTAGAATTACGAAGGACCAGACACTTCTAAATTGGAAATTCCTTGTTCGGCGTTCAATATTCAAGGCTTTGTGATAAACAAAGCCGACCCTCGCTCCCATCAACAAACCCCCGTTTATCGATGTTGCTTTATAACACAAATAAGGGCATAGTTGTTAAGCATGAAAAAAACTGGTATCAGCTCCCGAATGTGAGTTGGGACTATTGGCTTCGGCTCGAGAACTTGCAGGAACGCCTGTTGGATTATGTAGAGCTGAGAGGACGAGAAACCACGGCGCCGGCTTCTGAAGATTTA
>JBGCEN010000357.1:0-5437 GCA_045106435.1 Rhodothermales bacterium | reverse complement strand
GACTATGTCGATCCCAACAACGACCTCTATCAACTGGGTGACCTGGTTGATGATCTCACTGACAACGATGGCACCTGGTCGATCAGCAACCGCTCCAGCCGCATCGGCTTCAAGGGCAGTGAAGACCTCGGCAACGGCCTGAAGGCGATCTGGAAGGCCGAAACCAAGTACAACATCGACACCGGCGGCTGGGGCAGCGGCCGTAACGCCTACATCGGCCTGGCCGGCGACTGGGGCACGGTTCTCATCGGCAAGCACGACACGCCGCTGAAGATCTCCACCGGCAAGCTCGATGTCTTCTCCGACACCATGGCCGACTACAACTCCACCCTGGGATTTGTCGACCGCCGCACCAGCAACACCATCGCCTATATCAGCCCGAACTGGGGCGGATTCACCTTCGCCGCAGCGGGAATCGCCTCCGAAGAGTTCGGCGACGATCTGATCGGCGACGGCGGCTACTCGCTAGCAGTCATGTACTTCAACAACGGCTTCCATGGCTCCCTGGCGTGGGAAGACACCTCCGATCTTGCTGACCCCTCAATCGGTTTGCCTGTTGATGCTCCCGGAGTTGTCGACAAGAACCAGATCCTCCGTGTCGGACTCGGCTATATCATGAACGCCTTTACCTTCGGCGTGGTCTACGAAAGACAAACACTTGGTTCTGAAATCATCGAACTGGACGCTGGCGGCAATACCGATATCAACAAGTGGATGGTTTCGGGCGCCTACGAGTTCGGTAACAACACCGTCAAGGGCTACTTCGGCCAGTACGATCCGGAAGACCCCATCATCCTCAACAGTTCCCTGAACGGCTGGGCGATCGGCTGGGACCACAAGTTCAGCAAGCGTAGCAAGGTCTATGCGCTCTATGCCGACTCCGAGATCGGATTGCACGACGTCAGGTTCGAGTCAAATGAAGAAATACCGCTGTTTGGCGCCAAGGGCTTCTCCATGGGCATGGTGCATACCTTCTAAAAGGCGGGTCAATCCAGTCTAGGTGTAACAACGGGGTCTGCGGGCCCCGCAATTTAACCAGCCTACCTGAAGCGGTGTACTCGCTTTCACAACGACCTGACCTCTTGTTTCTCTCCCGGTACAACCGGTAATCCCATAACCGCACATTCGCTTCACCGGGCACGAATAGTGTGATCCTGCAAGGTCATGACAGTTGGTAATCAATCCCGCCTGCCAGGCAGTGGTCATCCTGATTTTCACTACACCACTCTCTTATGGCCGCTGGTGCAACTATCGATCATTGAATCCGGGCATTGACAACGACTTCTCTGAGAGGAGGAATGATCTTTGCCAGTTCCTCTTCGAGCCTGATGCTGTACTCATGGTGATTGGGATGGTATTACACGATAACCTCCCTTGTTGTATTCTTATCCAGCTTGACCAGGGCGGGGTTCTTCGACATCAGATCGCAGTGCGCAATCAGCCGGTTTCTTGCCTGCCTGGGTTCCTTGTGTATCTCGCGCAGGGATTGCGGCACAAAATCCTTTTTTAAGTGTAAATTGTGCTTGAACTTGCCGCGGTTTTTAGAGAACGGACGGGCAATAGCAGATTAATGCGTAATGGATCAGTGCGGAGCCAGTGATGGGGTCATCAACTGCCGGGGCAGACTTTAACGCGGTTTCGGCCTCTGCAAGATCTGATTCAGCAAGTTTCAGGAGTGTTAGATACTCCTCTTTCATCGAATGTCTGCAGTGTGTAGACAACCGCCTGTCAGCGACAAATCTTGAACGACTGGAATGAGTTGTGGTTTCAACCGGTTATTCGTTACACCCCTCCAAATAGCCCGGATCGCTAATTTAATGAATGGCTGCAGCTCCTCCCAAACAGCTATTCGATAAAATCAAACTGACACATTTTGATATAGGTTGTAACCTGTTGCGATGATCAGTCTATGGGAACAAGAAGATGAAACGGGACATCGGATTCTGGTCCATACAGGGACCAGGCTGTTTATTGCTCATTTACTTAACCTACGCACAAGCTATCCCCGCATTCGACTACGATCTCGGGGTCAGCATGGGAACACAGGAGTCAGCAGGACAGATCTCTGATGTTGGTGTCGCCTTCTGGTACGGCTTCGCATTTGGTGATCTCGTGACCTATATACCCCTTCTTGCTGTGGGGCTGATCGGCTACTGGCTAAGCCGGATGTGGGGCCGTATACTTCTCTCTGCAGCACTAGGAATCACTGTGTACTGGCCGGTTGTTTGTCTGGCTGCAGTCGTTGATGCAAGGGGTGCAGCAGGCTGGAATCTCACTGGCGAAGCAGCCTACTGGATTGTGCTTCCCCCGATTGTACTGTGGGGTGCATGGGGATTGTGGTACCTCGCACGTTCGGATGACTGTAAGCACTGAGGCAGGAAGATACGATACAGGTCAAATATCTGTTGTATAACTGCTTTCTCATCGAAGAGGGCAGTGTCATGATATTAGCTTCCCATTAAGTAGATAGACCAGGCAGGGTAATTATCTCGAAGCAACTGCCGCCGGTCGAACCATGATCAAATCTGCTGAATGGAGTACCGCCGCGACCAGAAGCAGGGCGTGAAGCGGTCGTTGAAGACGCCCGCTGCTAAATCGAGGTACTTCTGTTTTCTGCTAATAAAACGTCTCGGTGGGCGGGTCTGTCGAATGTCGTGGATGTCCGCATAGTACACGAGCAGTCATTGAGAATTACTGCTGACAGACGGCTAAAAAGTAATCATGCGTCCGCTCAGCAAAGCCGATCGTCACCGGTGAACCCGTGGCCGCTCAGGCACAGATTACAAACCCAGTGAAAATGAGAGAAAAACCGCGTCACCCTCCACCCTGTTCCTAGCGTGAAATTCATGATACCAGCGCAGATCCAGACCAATGCTGCGTCCACCAGCCATGAACTGGTAAGCGATCTCCGGGCCAATGCCGGCCACACGCGCTTTGAAGTCGCCCAGTACTTTTGGTCCGCCGCTGTCTGGAGTGAACTGCTGGGAGTAATAGCCAACGAGGCCAGCCGAAAACCCGGAAGGCAGATGCTGTTTGTAACTGAGTTCCAGGTGTGCCTCATTACCGCTGTCGTAACCGGTGTCATCGTTTTCGCCGTTAAAGGTCACACCGAGCACTCCGGAGAGCTCCCTCCCTTTTTTGAAATTCCCCAGGGTAAAGCCGGTTCCGACATCGAGACCCCAACGGTTCGAGCCCATATTGGCAAGGCGCCCTTCCTTGTATGAACCGACGGGAATAAAGAGCGAACTGTAGAGGTTCCAGGCGCGAAACAGATCTCCATCGCGTTTTCGCCAGCCCAGAGATGCAGCCACCACCGGATCCCCGAATGCAGTCAGAGAATCCGAGAGACCGGCTCCCAGCGTCGACCCGCCAGGCGTTGTGGCAGTGGCATTGGCTTCGACCTCAACACGGCCAAATGGCACGACTGCACCGAGCGCCAGGCGGCTGTTGCCAATACTGATGTCGGTGATCCAGGTCGTTTGCAGTAGATTAACAAAAGCCTCTGCGGATACTCCCTGATTGAGAAGACCGGCAATCGGTATCTCCTGGTCCGTATCACCACTGTAGTAGTAGAGGTCATTGGTGATATACCAGCCGGGCTTGGGGATCAATCCAGCTAGCGGGCCGCGCTTGCCAAGCAGATAGAGCGATTTCCCGCCTTCCACTGCGTAGGCGCTGCCCCATAAGGAGGCAACCAGAAGCGCCATAGCCAGCGCAACGCGCCCCAACAGAGTGTTGTTCCTGGTCATGGGTTCTCTCCATTGGGGCTATACCAGATCGGCGATGTCCAGGCGCGTTCCTGCACAGTGACAGGGGTATCCTTGAGCAACGGTAAACCGTTGCGTACAGCGTCATAGGTGGACCAGCGCGGCGTCGGAATCTGCAGAACCCGGACATAGTAGAGGGCGTGCTGCTTTTTGTCGAAGTCCGGATCGCTCCAGATCCCCATCAACTCCGTATTACCGATGCTGTTGGTATAGGTGGCGTTCGCCAGGTCGACGCTGTTCCCGACTGCCGGGATCTTGCCATCCTCACCGGGGTTGCGTTTGCCCGACCACGCGACATCGTAGACCCGATCCTGCGGCTCACCGCCGGCATCGACCCAACCCTTGACAATCTGAATCCGGTCGAGGTTGGCACCGTTGGGGTCCTTCAGCGCCCACACTGTGAAGGTCGGGGTATCCCCGTTACCCTGCAACGTCCCGCCCATCGGAACGCCCTGTGCATATCCACGCTCGACGAGATTCTTCGGGTCTTCCGGTGGCTTGCTCTTGCCGAGTTGGCCGAACAGGCGCACCTTGATGCGAGGCCCGCTGGTGGCGAAAGTTTCGCGGGCCTTCAGCGCGTCCCAGATCGCACCGCGGGTGTTCTCATTCGCCCAGACGCCGGTTAGTGCGCCGGGATTCAGGTCCTTACCCTTTATCCAGCCGCCGACCTCGCCTGTTCGCCGCAGCTCAACGCTGCCGTCGGCCGCACCGTGGCTGCCGACCTTGAAATTATCCTCCTTAACGTTCGATGGCGTGCCATTATGGTTGTCCGTACCGCCGACAATCCCGTAGTGGAATGGATTGACCCCAAGCGATTTCTGGTAGGCAAGCCCTTTGGTCAGGCCCCAACGAACCCAATTCTGCTTCCCGTACTTGTCGAAAGTTCGATCGCTGTAAGTACCAATCGAGTCAGCATTCTCAAAATCGGCAAACTCGTCGGCCGCCCAGTATTTCCTGTGAACCTCGGAGTTCCCCTTGATCTGCATCATCTCGACAAGCGGCTCGAAGTGGCTGCGCATTTTGGCATATTCGAGGTCGATGGGCTCGCCTGCCGCGTTGACTGCAGGAAACATCATCCCTTTGCTGGCGTTGGAATTATGCGGAATAGCTATGACCTGCATCCCCTGTTTCTCGAGGCTCGCGAGCCACTCCCAGAGCCCGTCTTCCCGATTTATGTCGATGTAGCTCATCGGCCGTTCCGGCACCTTCATGTCCCGGAAGAAGACGTTACGATGGAGGTTACCCCCATTGGGCGCCGCGCTCCACTCGAAGGCCGGAATGGTAGTGAACTTGCCTGGGTCGTTATGTTCTTCCGCTGCGGCAAGGATCTCTTTCCAGCCACCCACAGCGGTCTCGGGACCGGCGTAGAACGGCGGGTGTTGAGGTTTCAAGCCGCGATTACTCTTTACCACATATTCGAGGAACCATTTCTCGCGCTCCTCAAGGCTCTTGAGGTTTCGCAACTGCTTGACCTGCTCCTGGTCGTAGCCGGGCGCCCCCTCTGTCATGGTGGAGTACATCTCGCCGATGTACTCGGCATGGTCAGTCACCGCAGCCCAATCGAGCGGCGTGCTGATGCGGAGCTTTTCACCGTTGATCTCGACCTCTTCGCCCTTGGCAAAGCGATAGGCATCGGAAGGAGTCAGGCGTGCGCCGCCGATGTAGGCATC
>JBGCEN010000356.1:0-31170 GCA_045106435.1 Rhodothermales bacterium | reverse complement strand
GCATGGAAGGATAAAATGTCCTTCAATGTGGGCTCCTGCAGAATGGTATCATCGAACAGCTGTTGCAAGGGTGTCGTGGTGTTCAGCTATGAGGCTTCTAAGGTAACTGCCTATGGTGTAAACCGATTTGAAGCCGGCGGCTTTTGCTGCGGCATTTTCTTTCTCGATGGGGATATCGGCGCTTTCTGCAAAGTGCTTGATGTCTCTGTAGAACCCAAGGGTGTACATGTCCCATGCACCGCCGGCGTCTTTTGTAAAGATAAGGTTTTGTGGACGATCTATAGCTTCCAGATAAACGTTCTCCATTTTTCGCTGCTTCATCAACTCTTGCCGCTTATCAGATATGGCCGTAAATATTTCTATGTGATAAAAGCCCATGCCGTCAAATCTGTCAGCCACTACGTCCAAGGGAGGGCCGTGTACAAAGGTGTCTTCTCGCCACGCAATCATAGAGGTAAACGCTTCGTCATGTATTCCATGGTGTTGTCCTGCACGTTGGCGTGTGGCCATATTGGCCGGCGAAAAATAATCCGCATAGCTCTCTACAGGATGTAACAGCATCAAATCCCATTGGTCGCCCTGGCTGTGGCGCATGATATAAGGAGCAGCGAGGCCTGCGTCTTCATAATAGGCACGCTGTTCTTTGAGCGCATCGATCAGCGGCAGTAGTTTGCCCGGTGTTGCGCGTATTAGTTCTGTTCTGTAGAGATAAGTGCCGGTTGTATTGTCTTCTTCAACCTCGGTAATGTACAGATTACGCCAGCGCACTTTGATGCCGCCGCCATCATGTATTTGTAACGCAATGGAGCCAGATGCTTCACCAATTTTCTCGTCACGAAAATCTACCATCGGTACGCCATTGACCCAGGTTTGTACGTGATCTTCTACCACACGAACCCGCATGGTATTCCATTCACCCATTTTCAGTGCTTTGTCGAGCGCCTTGTCGGGCTTCACCAGCCAGCCTCTGCCATACGACTCATAAACACCTCCTGTATCGTTATCCGGCGGAGCTACTTCGGCTTGCCATCCAGTGATAATGGTGCCTTCAAGCGACGAACGAAAGAAGATGCCGCTGTTGCCATTGGCATCCTGCAAGAAGTCGATAGACAGATCAAAGTTTTTAAACGTTTGCTCCGTCGCCAGATAACCATACGCTGCATCAGGCCCACTTTCGCAAACCAGTAACCCATCTTCTACATACCACTTCTCCGTACCATGAATCTTCCAGCCGGATAAGTCTTCACCATTAAACAACGATTGCTGCTGGGCATGGACAGAAGTGCTGGCAAAAAAGGCAAAGCAGAGCAGGAGGAAAATATGTTTTGTTAGATGCACGTTTGTTTGTGTAAGTATTTGTTTTTAAAAGTCTTGTGTGGTGGGTGTTGGTGGGTAAGTCTGTGATTAAACGCGACCTGCAAGTCCTTTCAACAATGCACTTCGCAAAGATCCTTCACTTCGTTCAGGATGACATAATTATGCGTTTGGGGTTGCTTCAAAAAGGAAGTATGAAACATAGTGTTATTTCACAAACAGAAACTTCCGAAAAAACAACCCGAAACCTTGAACCCTAAACCCAGAACGTGACGACGTCAGTCGTCATAACTAACCCCCAAATGGTCGAGTACTTCGGTGGGGCAGCCTTTCCATTCCGGGACAAAGGTGTTGCCTATGTATTTCAGGTCTTCTACACCCACTTTGCTGGACCAAAATCCAGAAGCTGTAAAGTCGCGGAAGCTGTTGAAAAAGCTCACGCCCTGGCTCATATCCGGCGCAGCGATATCTGGATAGGCTATCTGATCCAGTAGCTCTTTTTGTTGGGTTTCAGTGCATTCGATAAATGGCTTGCTGAACAGCTTTCTGCTCTGCGTATCCATCCATGCAAGTCCACCGCGCATGGGGAGTTGCAGGGTGGGGCGGTCCATCATCATGAAATCCATAAACGCCGGCACGCCGGCATCTGTCGCTGAGCCCGAGCGGTCATCGGCAGGAATAATCAAATCACAAAGCACATTTACTGTTTTTAGTTCGTGCGCCGTGAAAAATTCCGGCTCAAAATTCTCCATGCCCTGTGCTGCTTTATCCATGTTTTCCCGCGCAAGATCTACATCATGCTGCGTCCAGGAAAATCCTGCTGCTACTGGAGCGGCAGCCATCATTTTGAGTGTTTCTCGTCTGTTCATAATCTCAGTCTTTTTTAACCCGGTCGTCGGGTGTGATCTTACGGGTTATCCCTGAAATGCGCCTTTTTTGCTTTGATCCAGAATATAATCAGCCGTACGCCACGAGAGCGCCAAAATAGTCAGCGTGGTGTTTTTGTGCGCCTGTGAGGTAAACGGGCCGGCATCTGCTACAAACACATTCTTCGCATCATGTGCCTGGCAGTGTGCGTTGAGTACAGAGCTGCGGGCATCATGACCCATACGTGTTGCACCCACTTCATGAATAATTTCGCCAGGTGCCTGGATACCGTATCCGCTCTCTTTGGTTGGCATGGGTGAAGCCACAATACCGCCCATGGTATGGATAAGCTCGCGAGCTGTCTCGTGGATATGCTTACACATAAGCTCTTCCTGTTCGCTAAACTTTACGTCGAATTTGAGCACAGGGATACCAAATTTATCAACAACTTTTTCGTCGATATAACATCTGTTATCCCGCCGGCCAATCATCTCACCGCGTCCAGAGAATCCAACGGTTGCGCCATAGAAATTGCGATAATCGTCTTTAAGCACTTTGCCATAGCCGCCACCGCCTTTCTCTCGCTCGATGCCGAGGGCGTAGTCAACGCCGTTGTACCGATGAATACCACCGCCAAATCCGTAGCCCGGCATACTTCTGCCGCCCCATACTTCGAGGTGATATCCCCGCAGGAAGTCTAATTTCTTATTGTCTAACCACCACGGTACATACACGTGCATACCACCTACGCCGTCTTCATTGTGTGGCTTGCCGTCGAGTAATTGCGGAATAATGCCCCCAACGCTTGTGCCTACGGTGTCGGTTATATATCGCCCAACTGTATCACTGGAATTGGCCAATCCGTTTGGATGCTGCGGCGACTTGGAGTTCATCAGAATGCGCGCGGAAGAACAGGCGCTTGCAGCCAGCACAACCACCTTCGCTTTAACCTGGAATTCCTCTAGCGTTTGCGTATCCACGTAGGAAACGCCTGTTGCCAGTCCATTGCCATTGGTCATGACTTCCCGAACCATTGCGTATGGAATGATATCGAGATTGCCAGAGGTGAGCGCCGGCCGAAGCAGTACTGACGGCGAAGAGAAATTGGAGTTGGTAGCACAACCTCTGCCACACTGCCCGCAGTAATGGCAAGCAGCACGACCGTTATGTGGTTTGGTAATAATCGATAAACGCGAGGGGATAACCGGGATATTCAGTTTCCGGCCGGCTTTTTTAACCAGCAGCTCATAGCAGCGCGGCTTGGGTGGCGGAAGGTATCTGCCGCCCGGCTCATTGTAAATTCCTTCCTCGGTACCAAACATACCGATGAGATCTTCTACTTTGTCGTAGTAAGGTGATACATCGTCGTATCCAATGGGCCAATCATCGCCTTCTCCGTCGATGCTTCGTGCCTTAAAATCATTCGGCCCAAATCGGAGCGAAATTCTACCCCAGTGGTGAGTCCTTCCACCCAGCATACGCGCCCTGAACCAACGCCACTTTGTACCTTCTGCATGGGTGTATGGCTCTCCTTCGAGCCCCCAACCGCCCAGGCACGCGTCAAATTCTCCAAAATGGCGTTCAGGCGTTGATGCACCGCGCCGCGGAGAATCATAGTTCCATTTGAACATGGCGCCGTCGGATTCAGAATACCACATCGGGCCGGCTTCCAAAACGGCTACTTTGGCACCGCCTTCTGCCAGGACTTTCGCTGCCATACCACCGCCGGCGCCAGAGCCAACGATGACGACGTCATATTCTTTTGAGATGTGAATGTTGGGTAGATTTTTCTGCATGTCCAATCTGCTTCATTAACTGGGAATATCCTTGCCGTATTATTAAACAAATTACAGCAGATCCGCAAGGGGAGAAGAGGGAGAAGAACTGTTATAGTGAATTCCGCTGTAATGTGAAGGAATATAATCAACCAGATTATATATTGTGAAGAAGCCGAAATAATCACTACACTTCTTTGATTATGAATGATCTATCAGGCAATTCAAAACAAGCGGCTGACGAGCATGCTTGTGAGTCATATCGCGATGGAGACTGGATCGTCTTTCTGTGTCCACAATGTGAGACGTACGAACGACGACTAAACTGGCGCACAGGAGACATGAAGGTGCGCGACAACACTGAAACACACGTCCGGCATTCAGGTGAGTATTTTCCTGACGAAATGGGCTATGCGTTTACTTGTCCTAATTGATGGTTTTGGGGATGGCTGGTACGTTGTAAGTACGTAGACATTCAGTTTTGGCCGGCCCAGTAGAAAAAGAAACTATCCGATCCTTGCCTGACAGATTACGCTGAGCAATTCGCCTCTTGCGTAGCAGCAGAAATATGTCCGGTGCCCCTCAACCAAAGACGCCTTGTCTACTCTTTTATTTCAATATGATAGTTCATGAGCCGAAGGGCCTTACCTCCCAACTCATAATATTTCACGTCTAGCGTAGCTATTTCATCAGGATTAGAAAGTTCTTCTGCACGTACTTCCCGCCATACTATAAGTTGAATGTCATCACCTCGCTCGTAATTATCAATATCCACCAACGCTATAGATTGGCCGCTCTCCAGCTTGCTCTTGCTGAAATCGTCTGGTGTCACTGGGTAAAGATCAATCAAGCGCGATAACTCAAGTTCAATAGCAACAGGCAATATCGCCGCACTTGAGTGATTTGTAATTCGAATAGCTCCTGAAGGGCTTGCTGCATCAAGCACGTTACATCCATTCATAACGAGCAGCACCAGGATAAAACAATATCTTGCCATGATATTTGACCAGTTAATACGTCTTATAGACAATATATAAATACGTTGTATTCCCCTCAGTTAGACTTTATCCATTTGAAGTCCACGAAAATGGTCTGTTCGATATAAAAAGGGGATATAGCAATATTTAGCAGGTCTCGTCATCCACTCCAAATGTAGATAAATGGACAAAATGTGCGCGGGGATATCCCATCAAATGCGTGGCGTTGTGGGAGGGGCTTTTATCGAAGCGTTTAGCCAGGGCCTTGTGGCAGATATACTAAGAGGAGTCGCTGCAATAAGTGGCCCAGGGTATGGAAAGCGCGATTGGAGATAAAAGGGCGCCCGCCAAATAAAGGCACCCTTTTATCCCCGCCGCGCAAATCCATACCCAGGAACGTTAGATACAGTGATGAAAAGAAAACCACCGGCCTCAGTCCCTGGCTAGACGCTTCGATAAAAGGCCCTCCCAAAACGCCACGCATTTGGCGGGATATCCCCGCACACAAGTTTTTTCAAAAGGGTATGCAAAATGGATAAAGTCGAGCTCAGAAACTGTTGAGAATTAGTATGTCCTTTTTCAAGCTTCCTTTCGCGTCTTCCTCTGCTTGATCGGGGATGCTGAGAGTAAGAGGTGCGAGGGAGTACTGGTGCGAGACAACACTGAAACACACATCCGGCATTCAGGTGAGTATTTTCCTGACGAAATGGGCTACGCTTTCACTTGCCCTAATTGATTGACCAGGGGTAAAAGAACGCGTTTGGTCGGATTTAATTGGAAGCTATTTGCCGGCCATTGCGTCTAAAGTTATACGTGGTAGTATTTAAAAAAAAACACACTATCCCAAATGGCTTGGCCACCCCTCGTAAAAGCAATTGAGCACTGGAGCAGTTGTTTCATTTTTGTTTTTCTGATATATGGTTGCTCACCAGCACCAGCCTTATTGGTAGAAACAGATTTGAGCGCGACAAACTTGGAAAAGCCCAACGATGCTTCTCTCGTACGTCGCGTATTTCTTCTCGGCAATATCGGGACGGCAGCATCTGCTGAGGCAGACGGTGTCAGGATCATGTTACGCGAACATCTTGCGTATGCAGATTCTCAACACACGTTGGTGTTTATGGGGGACTATACTCCGTGTTGTGATTTTGCAGACTCCTTGCAGGAAAATCACCCGGCCACAGGGGAAAACCTCGAAGAGTGGCTTGAATTGGTTCGTGAACGCGGAAGCAAGGTCGTATTTGTACCGGGCGATCAAGATTCACCAACTCAGCCCGTGCGACAACCGGCACTGATGCAAGAGGCTCGCTTCATAGAGGATTTTCTGGGGGCAGAGGATGTTTTTCAGCCGGCTGAAGGATTTCCCGGGCCGGTAGCGTTACCCATAGCCGATGGGATAACGATGATCGTAATGGATACCCAATGGTGGCTGGATGAAGAAAAGATATATGGAGATACAGGTGACTACGAGCTTCGTGAACCCACGGACTTTCTGAACGAGTTTAAAGATTTACTTTTTAAATACCGCAACGATCAAATCCTTGTTGTGGGGCATCACCCACTTTATTCGAATGGCAACTATGGGGGGCGATTTTCCTTAAAACAACACCTCTTGCCCATCCCGATCGTAGGCTCTTTGCTTCCGCTTTATCGACAGTTGGTAGGCTTGCCACAGGATATGGCGTCTTCTCGCTATCACCTATTCAGGCAGGAGATGCTTCAGCTAATCAGAAATCAACACAATCTGATCTATGCAGCAGCACACGACTATAATCTGCAATATTTCAGGAAGGAGGATCGCAGGCGGGTTAAACATCATATTGTAAGTGGTTCTGCAAGCCAGGGCCGCCATGCTTCCAAAGGACGGGGTGCTGCGTTTACTACCAAGGCGCAAGGCTTCATGGTGTTGGAATATTATAAAGAGGGGAGTGTGTGGCTAGAGGCCTGGACAACCAGTCCGTCCAATCCCGAAGGCGAACTTGCTTTCCGAACACGTCTTGTTGAACCCAATGCATTGTCCGTTGAAAAACCGATCGCAGATGTGGGCCTAAAAAACGACTACCGTGACAGTACGGTTGTCCAAAATATTAATCCTGCATATGCAAAAATGGGGAAATTTGGACGCGTTTTCTTTGGACAGCAATATCGGGATTTATGGGCAACACCGGTAAAGGTACCCGTTTTAGATTTGGCCACGGAAGCAGGGGGGCTTGTACCCATCAAATTGGGAGGGCAGTCACAGTCAGTTACAATGCGGCTAGCAGCGAAGGATAATAAATTTTTTATGCTGCGATCTATCGATAAGTTGCCCGTACGTTCTCTTTCTTCGGCGATGCGCCGGACGTTTGCAAGCGGTATCATTCAGGATCAGGTGGCGATGCAGCACCCCTTTGGGGCATTTGTGATTCCATTTCTGGCTGAAGGTGCTGGAATCTTTCATACCAATCCCAAAATGGTTTTTGTGCCCGATGATTCGCGGCTGAATTTGGCACACGAGGCCCTTTCAAATCAGATTGTCTTGTTTGAGGAGCGAGCTGATGAAGACGTGTCTCATATTGCCAGTTTTGGCCGTGCGACCAACGTTATTGGATCTCAAAAGCTTATGCAGGAGATTAACGATGACAATGATCATCGTGTACACGGGTACGCATTTGCCCGGGCACGACTTTTCGATATGTTGATAGCGGATCATGATCGGACACTCGATAATTTTAGGTGGGGCGCTTTTGAGCCGTATGAATTAAATCCAGAGCTTGAGGGAAAAGACAGGAAACAAGGCAAGATTTATCTGCCAATTCCCGTAGACAGAGACAAAGCTTTTTCAAAAGTTGACGGCCTGTTTCCAAGTTTGTATCGGATCCTGGCGGAGCCGGCGTGGCAATCGTTTGGGAATAATTATGGGTATTTGCGCGGGTTAAATCGAAAGGGATTGCCGCTTGATCGTCGATTTACCTCATCACTGACGCGTGAAGATTGGGTTGGTATAGCTGATAGTATGAGCATTGCATTGACTGATGAGGTCATTGATTCGGCTATACGTACCTGGCCGGCTCCTGTATTTGAAAAAGCCGGCGAAGAGATGATCCGTACCCTCAAAGCCCGCAGGGATCAGCTTCCGGATGTGGCTGGCAGATATTACGATGTACTGGCAACGGTCGTCGATGTGGTTGGCAGTAATAAACATGAGTTGTTTGAAGTCAAAAGGCTCGATGACGACAAAACGGAAATCTCTGTATTTAAGCTAACGCGTGATGGCGAGCTTCAGAAAGAGCTCTATCGGCGGATAGTTTTGAGCCGTGAAACCAAAGAAATCAGATTATATGGTCAAGATGGTAACGACCAGTTTGTAGTTACGGGCAGCGTGAACAAGGGGCCTCGTATCATTGCAGTTGGCGGCGCAGGTGAGGATGATTTTAAAGATGCATCTGTAGTGCAAAAAGGACCGAAGAAGTCGCACTTCTACGATTTGGAGAGCGGTACAGTATTAGAAGCCGGCCCAGAGACGAAGGTGAAGTTTAGTGCTGATATTGATGTAAATACATACGAATTTGAAGGATACAAACCTGATCTAACGCGACCAGTTACTTATTTTGGTAGCAATCAGGATGATGGGTTTTTTCTTGGGGGAGGGGTGCGGTTAAGCCGGCATGGATTTCGTAAATCTCCGCACGCATCAACTCACGAAATTATGGGGAACTACGCGCTAAGAACGAAGGCTTTTAATCTGCTTTATCGTGGTAATTTTGTTGATGTGATCGACGATTGGAGTCTGAATCTCGCCGTAGAATTCCTGAACCCGAATAATATTCGCAACTTCTATGGACTGGGCAACGACACGTCGGACGATGAAGAAACTTCGCGGTTTTACGAAGCTCGTTTCTCAAATTTTTCAGTGCGACCGATTTTTCATCGTTATATGGATCAGGGCATTGCTTTTTCCGTTGGGCCTGCACTCGAAATCACAGATGTGCGAAGCAGTGATAATAGATCAATAGGTGTACCTCAGCCCGGAATTTCGTCCAGTTCTTTTGACCAATTGTATTTTGGTAGTGTTGAGGCTTCCATTGACGTACAAACGCTGGACAATGCACAAAATCCATCGCAAGGGTTTCGGTTCAATAGCACCGTTGATTTTAATGCCGGCATCATAGAAACGAAGGATGTGTATGCAACGCTTTCGTCAGCGTTTACCCTTTACATGTCTCCTTCTCTTTCACCCCAGTTAACTATGGCCGTTCGCGTAGGGGGGGCTCATAATGTCGGTGCGTTTCCTTTTTATGCATCGAATACGCTGGGAGGAAAGTTCAACCTGAGAGGGTACAGGAGCACGCGGTTTGCAGGGCGTTCGAGTTTTTATCAAAATGTAGAAATACGCACTGAGCTTATAGATTTTGCCGGCTATTTCGGGTATGGCACTTTGGGGGTGATGGGGTTTCTTGATAATGGCCGTGTATGGACGGATAACGAAAAGTCCAGGACCTGGCATCAAGGCTATGGCGGTGGCATCTGGCTGAATATCTTCGATCAAGTCCTACTCAATAATACGCTTGGTTTCTCCGAAAATAACAGGACGTTTACGTTTACGCTCGGGTTTTTATATTAGCCCCGGACATGGCCTACCAGGAAAAGCCCTCTGCCTTTCTTGATCGATAAGGCTGCATTGAAGTTGATATAGTTCATGCTTACAGCGTATCTCAAGTGAAATAGTCGAGGTCGACTTATTACGTACTATGTAAGAGAGATTTGTCAACGTATCACAGCGCTTATTAAATCTTGCGAAAAATAATTCAAAAAAGCTGCTGATTGGTACATCTTATGCTTCGTTTAAGGCATATTCAATAATGGATCTTCTACATGTATAGGTACAATTCTTTTATTATAACGCTTGTCTTTGTTTCCATGGGAATATTACACTTCTCTGGATGCAATCTGCTTTTTAACCCCATCGAAATACCGGAGGGTGTACCCAGAAATGCCTTTGCGAAAGAGGAGATGAACTTCATGATCATCGGAGACTGGGGGCGCAAAGGCAGAGGCTTTCAGCAGAAAGTTGCTGATCAAATGGCTATTCAAGCGGCGATTGATAGCAGTCGCTTTGTTCTGTCAACGGGAGATAATTTTTATAATGATGGGGTAAAGAGTCTAAACGATGAGCACTGGGACCTATCCTTCGAAAATGTCTATACCCAAAATGCGCTTTCCGTTCGCTGGTATATTTCGCTTGGTAATCATGACTATAAAGGGAATGTGGAGGCCCAAATAGACTACGGTAAACAAAACCCCAGGTGGTACCTGCCTACGAAGTATTATAAAGAGGAGTTTACACTCGCTGATTCAACAAAAGCACTGTTCATCTTTCTGGATACCACACCGCTAAATGATAACATTTTGAACCAGGATGAAATAAGCCAGGCGAAGACCGAACCAGCTCACCAATTAAAATGGCTTGATGATACACTCGCTCAAAATCAAGCGGCATGGAAAATTGTTATTGGCCACCATCCTCTATTCTCTGTTGGAGAAAAACATCAGGATAATGAAACGATGATAGGTAACCTCCGGTCAATACTGGAACGCCATGAAGTGCAGGCTTATTTCAGTGGACACGCGCACAGTCTGCAGCATATCGTGCCTTCGGGGCGTATCAATTACTTCATCTCAGGCTCAGGTTCAAAAGTGAGACGTGTTCATCGTAATGAAGCAACTGTAGCAGCTGAGAGTGTCCCTGGATTTATAGCAGCTTCGCTCACTTCTCAAAAACTATTTGTGCAATTCGTTGGTCTGGAAGGGCAAATGCATCATGAGGCTGTTGTCTATCGATAGAGATACAATCTCCACTCAAAAAGAAGATCAGTTCAAAGTACTATTTCGAGCTATTTAGCAGTAGCAACTTCCAGCAACTCGCCTTCATGAATGGCTGCGATGGGGATAGGGATGCCCTCCAGCGTTGTAAAAGAGGCGATGGCCTGTAAATGATAAAGGCCGGCAGACAACTCAATCTCGCTAACCTGAGCGTTGATCAACTCTTTCCCTGAGAATACTGTGTCGTGTTCACCTAGCAAACCCGACCAGCCATCAGAAAGGCGCTTGGCAAACAGCTTGGTTCTGCAATGTAGCCCAGCCGAATTTGATTCAGCGATATGTGCCATATCAATGGCAATTTCTGCTGTGAAGGGTTGGTTTTGCTGTACGATTTCTGCGAAGGGGGCGATTTTGATAGGCACGGTGGTTTTCTCTGTAATCGTTAAGTGAGGAGTTGTGGGATGGATTGTGCTTGCTGCTGCCGGCGCAGTGGTTTCTTGCACCTGGTCAGCGGCATTGTCTGCGTCCGGGGATTCTGCTTGATCATCAGCGCGCGGAGTTCGTGATGTCTCTGGTTGGGAATCCAGGGCGGCGTATAGTCTGGCGATTTCTTCTTCTTTGGATAGCAGTTTCTTGTCCAACTCCTTGCGCTCGCGTTGTTCATTGGCAAGCGCATTATTTTTATTGTTGAGCTGATTTTCCAGTCGCTGCACTTCACCTTTTAGTGCTTCTATTGTGTCTGATGTTATCTCGGAGTTTTCAAAAGCAGGCATTTCATCCGAAACAGATTGCCCATCATCCTGAATCAGATGGGCCAGTTCTTCCTGACATACCACCAGCTCTTCTTCTTTCTCGATCAGTAAGCGCTGGGTGACCTCCAGTTCTTGCAGGATTTGATCTTTTGTTCTTCGGGATTTAGTCCCTTTGCTTTTTCTTCTGGATGGGCTCATCGGATTAGCAGGTTTTTGGTGGCGTAATATCGATTGAACGCATTGCAGGAAGGCCGGCGTACTTTTGCCAGACCTTCCTGCGTTTGCGCGGTACTCTTTGCATAGTACTCTTTACATCGTATTCAGGGTCTGATGGTGTTGTACTTAGCTGGCTGGGCCATCTGAGTAGAACTGAATCAGTCCAAGATCAGCGAATGCTGCTACAGGAGCAGGAACGCCGGTGTCACCAATCAATGTGAGCGTTGCAACGAGACGGTACACACCAGGCTTCACCTGTAGAGCCGGCACATCAATTTTGCAATTGTAGTTTTTTGGCTGTGCGACAAATTCCTCTGTACCAATCGCGTGGGCAGGGTTCAGCGTAAACTCATCGCCACCCATTTTCTCAAGATAAATCTGACATTTCCACTTGCCACACATGATGTAGTTAAGATTACCGGTAGTTCTCCAGTGGAAACGAACATGAAATGACTGATCTGTCTGGATGATATCCACTGGAGCTGCTGCAGGATAATCATCTGTAGATGGGCCTTCAAATAAATGAACGTGACCACGGAATCCGAAATAAGGAAGAATCTCTTCTTTGATTAGATTTTCAGTAAGCATTTAATTTCCCTCTTTGTTATAAATTATATTATTTGATTAAGGTCTTCGGAGCGTGTTCAGTATTAATGCATGGCTCCCTCTGTGACCTTTGTATATATACAGGCCTGGAATTAAGGCGGGGTAAAAAATCACTTAATTAGAAATTAAAAATCAAATAAAATCAATTAATAATTCAATTAAATATTAGAACAATCACTTATGGAATTCAGGTAAGGGATTAAATAGTTCATGAAAATGAACTGTTTTAGCTTTTTATTTTTGACTTTTAACTTTAAATTTACCGCATAACAAAAGCCCTGCGCTTTGAAAAGTGCAGGGCTTTTGTTATGCGGTAAATTTATTATCCCTTTTTAATTTCCTCCAACAACTGAACCGTTTCATTGCCAGGTAGCATATCCAATTCCCGGATGAGCGCAGCCTCGCACTTCTGGAATTGTTTAACAGCAAGGTCTCTATGCCCGGTTAGGTGGAGGCACTTCATCATTCTTCGGTGAATGTCTTCTCTACACGTATCCTTTTCCAAAATTCGCCGGCAATAATGCTGGGCAATTTTGTATTTGCCCGAGGTGCAATAGTATTCGCTGAGCCGATCTAGTACATAGCAGTAGCCTTCTTTTATGTGTTCTCTTTCGGTGTAAGACCAGGCTTCATAGGGACTGTCTTCAAGGAAGTCGCCTCTGTACAGGCGCACTGCTTCTTCGTAGTCGCTGATGGCATGCTGAATCCCTTCCGAGGCTTCGATTCTTTTGCCTTTTTTTAGCTTGTATACAAACTCCTCATGATCAAGTTTTATGTCGATTTCAGGGTTAATAAAGTATTTATCGTGCTTGTATACAAGCAAATCCCGTGTGGGAATCAGTTCGCGAAAAAGCCGGCGAATGCTATGTATCGCTACGTTCAGACTGTTTCTGGCAGACTCTGCACCTACATCCGGCCAAAACTTTTCCATCAACGTTTCTCTAAAATTCGGCCTGTGATTGTTATACAGTAAGTAGGCCAATAGAGACTTCGTTTTTCTGCCGGCAAAATCGTTAAGTAGAAGGCCATTGATAAGGATATGGAATGGCCCTAGCAAGTAACCGTTTAAACATAAGGATGTACCTGTAGCAGTAGAAAGTGCAACATTGGAGATAGGGGCAGACCCCGCTAATAAATCCGCTTGTCGTTGCGCCGGCCTCGTTGGGGTGGAAAGAAGCGTGGAGGCACATTGAGAAAACCCGTATTCAACAAAATCATCAATCCGGTCGGGTGGAATGAGGAGTGTGAAAGGGGCGTCAACGGTATTAGAGAATGCTTGCGAATATAGCTTGGCGTTCTCTGTGTCTTGCTGGGCAATAATAACTAAGTCAGTTTTATTGTTGCAAATATTTGTTTCAAGTGAATGGGTGTCTCTGGTGATAATTATGTTAAATAGTTGCTTTTCATTGCGCTGTATTTTAGACCATTTCTCTGGCTGATCTGTAAGGGCTACAACTGTTTTGGGAGACATTTTTCTTTGTGATTTGCCGGCGTGAATTATTTGTTGCTGCCGCTGATTTGTTCAATGAGTATATGATTATTAGTTGTTGTTTAAATTATTTAGTGGTCGCTGATGGTATAGGCGAATTTTTCTATGAGAATATGACATTGCACATTCTTAAGTGCCATTGGAGTAAATATTTCGGTTGGATAGAGCCGGCGTTTTTTTTGAGAAAAGGTAGGCTGGATATGATGTCATGCGCTAAACCGCAGAATTTACCGACATTGAGGCGGTAACGTTACGCGATGCTCCGTTCCACTACTGGTGGTTTTTATCACCAGGGGCCATTGAGATATGAGCAAGTTTTTTTGACTAGCCTATACTGGACGAGTAAAATCACGTCATACTGTGCGTGGCCGAAGAATCTATCGAATCACTGCAAAGGCTCCAGGTTCTTCGCTGAAACGGATTCATGTTATTTCGAGAGATCACAAATCAAGTTGAGGGCAGGCATTTCAACAGGTTCAAAATGACGATCTATTAATTGGAAATTCTGAATTTTACATGCTCAATTTCAAATGTCTAGCTTAACTGATACTTCGCCATCATGCCCCGAAGAAATTGTGCAGAGGCATCAAGGTGTTCAAAGCCAACAGTGGGGTCTTGCCCATCTTCGATTGAAATCCAACCAGCAAAGCCGGCTTCTTTTAGCATGGTAAAGATCTGGTCATAATCATTCATGCCCTGGCCTACAATGCCATGCTGCAGAATTGAGGCGTATCCTTCTTGTGGATATTTGTCCGAGTCCATCAGGTCTTCAAGGGTGCCGCCTTCCAGGAAGCGATCACTTGCGTGCATCGTAACAACATGTGCTAACACGTGCTTGAGCAAGGTGATCGGGTTCTCGCCGGCCACAATGGCATTGGATGGATCGTAGTTCACGCCAAAATTTGGATGTTTGCCAATAGCCTCTAGCAAAGCAAGGAATACATCCATTTTTTGTGCAAATTCTGGATAAGACCAGAAGTCGTCTTTGTAATGATTCTCCAGAATGAGCGTTACGTTGTGTTCTTCTGCAAAAGGCAGGAGTTCATGGATACATTCTGCTACCCATTTCAGGCCCGTCTCGATAGCTACCTCTGGCCGGCGTTGACCGGATAACACCCGGCAATACGAGCCGCCTAGCAGTGCAGTCGCTTTGATGGCTTCTTTTTGTTTTGCAACCTCCGCCTTTCTTTCAGACAAATCCGGACTGGTGTAGTCTGGAGAGTAACACATCATGGGAATTGACCGGCCTTGCGCCTCAACCCGCTTTCTGATGGCTTCGAGTTTGGCCGGCTCCTGCCAGGGAGTAAATCCCCAGTAAAACTCATAACCATCGACATCCAGATTTGCGGCGATATCAAGCCACTGGTCGACCGTCATTTCGCCAGTTTTACACAGTTGTTTAAGAAAGCACTTGGGAAATACAGCGAGTGGCATGGCAGAATCGTCTGATTAGTTCTCTATTGGGAAAAGAGGAAGCTCGGCTTTGTCCATCAAAAAATCGGTAAATAGACATCCAGGACAAAGAAAGTCCAGAACAATTGGAAATGCTAAATTTTACATTTTCAATTATAAATTCGAGACGTTATCCGTCTGGATAATGTCCAGTTATGGATTGAGTACTGCTTTTACATATTCACCTTTCAACATTTTGTCGAAACAGGAATGCCAGGCGTCAAGCGGGGCGACCTGGCTGATAATAGGGCTGATGTCTAGTTGTCCCGAGCCCAGCATTTGAATAATGCGCTCCCATGTTGGCCAATTATGAGAAAAGGTGCCCTGTAGGGTAACAGCCTTTTGCACAAGCGGATCGAGGCTGAAATTCAATGGTTGTGGGCCCCAGCCAACTTTTGTGATCTGGCCGGCCGGGCGGACACATTGCATGGCAAGTTCTAAAGTTGCAGAAACGCCGGCTGCATCAATCACCAGATCAACGCCCAGTCCGTCGTTGATCGATTGAACGGTTTGCCAGACATTTTCTGTAACGGTGATGTCGGCACCCATTTTTTTGGCAATCTCCAGCCTGAATGCATCGTTCGGTAAACCAGCCATGATAACGGTGCCGGCGCCACTCAGCTTTGCCATCTTGCCACAAAGCAAACCGATGGGGCCGGGGCCGATCACCAATACGGTATCTCCCGGTTTTATTTGGCTGTTCATGCATACCGCATTGTAGGCAACGCAGCAAGGCTCGGTAAGGGCAGCTGTGTTGAGGTCCAATGAAGCCGGGATGTTGTGCAGACAGCGTTCTGGCACCGCAACATATTTGGCCATGGCTCCATCAACACCATAGCCAAATCCAAGGCGGGAGGGATCCAGATTGTATAACCCTTTTTTTGAAAACGGTGATTGAGTGTTGATGACAGCAGCCGTTTCACTCACCACACGGTCTCCTTCTTTAAACGCCTTGACGTTTTTTCCCAGTTGAACAATCTCTCCGCCAAACTCATGACCGAGCGTACAGGGGTAGTTCACGGGCCAACTGTGCGTGCCATGCCACTGGTGTAGGTCACTTCCACACACCCCAACTGCCTTTACCTTGAGCAGTACCTGATCATGCTCTATTTCAGGCAGAGAAAGAGACCTCATTTCCACGCTTCCAGAAGCAGGAGCATAATTGACCAGAGCTTGCATTGAATGAGCCATAACGGTGGGAGGGTTTTGCTATGAAAAAATGAGTATCTGCTTAATTATACAGTAACGCGCGGCTTGATCGGTACATCGCCAAAAGCATGCACGCGGCTGCATATCTCTTTCAACACCAGCGCGACATTACCCCCGGCAGACTTAAATGCATCTGGCTCGATGGCCAATGGGGCGCCAACAACGACCAGTGGTGCGCCATACTTGGGTGTGTCAATAGCCTGTTCAAGGGTAAGCCCGCCAACAGCCTGAACCGGGATACCCACAGCGTCTACAATTTCCTTTAGTTTATCGAGAGGAGATGGGGCGTGCAAGCCCCGTTCTCTGCGAAGGTTGCGGTAGTCAAATCCTATATGATGGATGATATAATCACATCCCAGATCTTCCAGAATCCTGGCGCCTTCAACAGGGTCTGGCATGGCCATATTGTCGCCCATGATTTTAACGCCGAAGTCTTTGCCCGCTTTAACCACGAGTTCAATGGTCTCTTCATGAGCGACGCCCATAACAACGAGGTGGGTCGCGCCGGCTTTTGCCATCAGTTCTGCTTCCAGCCAACCACCATCCATTGTTTTCAGGTCTGCAACGATAGGGACCTCTGGATATTCCTTGCGCAATGCCTTGACGCCTTCCATACCGTGTGCAATGATCAAGGGCGTGCCTACCTCCAGCCAGTCAATGCCGGCTTCCAGGGCCATCTTTGCGGTGTCTAATGCTTCAGAAACATCTATGAGGTCCAGTGAGATTTGAACAATGGGTTGCATGATTACTGATCCCGGAAGGTGAAAAAGGAGTCTCAGGGTGATATTTGTTTCATTTTGTAACGGCTTGAAGATATGATCTTTTTTTGAGATATGTCCTGGCTATCTGACACCACCAGGATCCATGACAGAATTATTGGCATAGTGTGGTTTTTTTGTAGGATTCAATCGATATAAATACGTCGTGAAACAGGTATTTAAAGAATCTTAGGATGATATGCGCTGATACTGCGAATTTGCTTAATTTGGCATATGCTTTGCTGATTTCCGGATAGAACATGACATGTGTATGGGTTCGATGTAGGGCCCGTATGCTTTATTATATATAGATTGGATTGATCACTCCAGGAAAAACGGAGACCTTTTAATAAAGGTCTCCGTTTTTGTTTTACAGGATATTTGAAGGGGGAAAATTCTCCCCTTTGCTGGAAAGATTTTCCAAGAATCGTGCGAGTACACAACATCTTCTCTTGATCAACAAGCATCGTTTTTCTTTCTTTCGGGGCGTAGATATTAATAATTGTCCTATTTTCGGGAGACGAACATGCTGGTAGACACTGTAGCTGATTATGAAACACTGAGTGAGAAGGGTGCTGAGAAGGTTGCCCATTTGATTCATTCCAAGCCCGACGCAGTCATAGGATTTGCTACAGGCAGCACGCCGGTGGGTTTGTATCAACGACTGGTGCAACTACATGAAAATGATGGGCTGGATTTTTCCGGTATAACAACTTTTAATCTTGATGAGTACATCGGATTATCAGCTGATCATGTACAGAGCTATTCTTACTTCATGTGGAGACATCTTTTCTCACACATCAATGTGACGTCGGCCAAGGTACATCTTCCCGATGGCATGTGTGATGATATAGATGCCCATTGCGCGTGGTATGAAGAGCAAATTGTAGCAGCCGGCGGTCTGGACATGCAGATCCTTGGTATTGGTGCAAACGGTCATTTAGCATTCAACGAACCAGGATCATCGCTTGGGTCGCGTACGCGCATTAAAACCCTTACCACCGAGACCGTACACAGCAATGCCCGTTTCTTCGATACAGCTGACCAGGTGCCGAAGTATGCGATCACGATGGGTGTAGGGACCATCATGGAAGCCCGGAAGTTGTTGTTGCTGGCCAGTGGATCTGGTAAAGCTGCGGCGATAAAGGCAACACTGGAAGGCCCTGTGACCGCAATGGTGCCGGCTACAATTGTTCAGTTGCACAGAGACGCGCACACCATTATAGACGAAATGGCGGCTTCGCAACTCGATTATCACCATCATGATGGAATTGCAGAACTAAAGCCAAAACACTAAGGCAGGATTTGTGAGAATATTTTTTCGCTCCTGAAAACTGTGATGAATAAATCTCAACAGTCTCCTGGATCAGCTTTTAACATTCGCTCGATAGCTTTTTCGATCGACTCTATTTGTACTATTTATGCGTGAACTCATCGCCGGCGTAGATCTTGGTGGCACAAATGTGCGGATTGCTTTATCTGATAAACAGTCTCCAGGCACATTCCTGGAACATTTGACCAGGAAAACACCGGTTACAGGTGGGCCGGCTGCATTTATTGAGGTTGTAAAAGAAGGTCTTGCGGTGTGCCTGAAAATGCAAGCAGATGAACCCTTCGAGTTAACTGGTTTGGGGTGTACAATACCTGGCATTACAGATGCAGAGCAAGGTCAGGCGCTGCTGGTTACGAATCTGCCAGGATGGGACAATTACCCAATAAGATCAGCACTTGAGAGTGCACTTAATATTCCCGTAGCGATTGATAATGATGTAAATGCTGCTGCCCTGGGAGAATTCTGGTTTGGGCAGGGCAGGGGGTGTCATTCGGTGATTTATTTGACGATAAGTACGGGTGTTGCTGCCGGTATTGTTGTAAATGGGCAATTACTTCGCGGAGTAAATCATGCAGCAGGAGAAATGGGTTTCTTTGTGCCAGATCCTCTTTTGCTAGAAGATAACTGGGAGCCTAATGGTTGTTTGGAGCTAACCTCAGCCGGCGTGGGAATTGCCGAACGGTGGGTTAAGAAAAAAAATGGGAGCATATCTCAAAATACTACGGAATTACAGCATGTTACTGCGGAAAATGTATTTAAGGCCGCTGCAAAAGGTGACATAGAGGCAATTGAGGTGACGCGGAAAGCCGCAGATTATCTTGCACAATCGGTTATTGCGCTTGCGACGGTAATCGATCCTGAATGCATTGTTTTGAGTGGAAGTATTGTCCAGCACCAGCAACATGTGTATAACCATATCTGCCAGGCAGTCAAGAGGCACGTTCCGCATGCACCAAAGATCGTTATTTCCGAATTCGATGGAGATGCGCCGTTAATTGGTGCAATGGCTTTGATTTCAAAGAAGCTAGCCGGTTGATCCTCGCTGGATTGGTTTAAGCTGTAACAGGCGAAATGCTCTTTCTCTACTCATTGTTCACGCGCCCAGGTTCTTGACAAGCTAATACTAACGACTTTACAGATCGCCATCTTGAGTTTGTCGAAAAGCCTGACCTCAACTTGATTGGGAGATCTGTTCGAAGAGAGACTTGAAATAGGCCTCAAACGATGCGTTTTAAACAGATTCTTCACTTTGTTCAGAATGACATGTACTCCATACTTTGAAATCGTTTGTACTAAGAAACTGTTGAGATTTGAGGTTCACATTGAGTGAGCGATCTTTTGGTGCTTTTGAATCCGCTTTTTTATTTGCATCAGTCGGGCTGCGCCCTCGTGTCACACGTAACGCTGCTATGCGCTCAAAAAGTCGTATCCAAAATCACTTAAAATCTCCTCTCTCTCAATTGCAAACCTCAAATCTCAACAGTTTCTAAGCTCGACTTTGTCCAATAAGAAAATGTCAAAGCGTCTTTTTAGCGCCACCAAGGTCTTTTTCGATTATTTATACGTCTCGGTTTACCAAGCAGACATGGATAAATTAAACGGCGAAGACTCAAAAGGTATGTCTAACATCGAGATAGCGCTTAAAAACCCTTTAAAATTGGACATTCCTTGATCGGTGTTCGATATTCGAGACTTTGTCCAAAAGGACAAAGTCGAGCTAAGAGCCTATCCGAAAACCTCATTCGGGCTTCGCGTGACTGCGTAAACCGTGTGCTGCGTTCCGCTACACCGACGTATCTACTGGATACGCCTGTTTCGCACACGGTTCGTTCACTCGCGCACTCAAGGCTGAATTTTGGATAGGCCCTAAGCCGCAAGCTTCTCATATAAACAGCCGAAAATGCAGGTCGAAGAATTACCGCACGCCATTGCGGGCGTTTCAACTCGTGTAGATGCTCCCAACAATTCCACTTTGTCTGTACCCCAACTGATTGAACGTTTTCAACGTGTACGAGGCTTCACAGAGTCCTTATGCCAATCATTGGTGCCCGAAGATTACGTAATCCAGTCCATGCCGGATGTGAGCCCGACAAAATGGCACCTTGCCCACACCAGTTGGTTTTTTGAGACCTTCATCTTGCGGCCCCATCTGGATGATTATTTCCTTTTTCATAAGCAATTTCCGTTTCTATTTAACTCTTACTATGTACAGGCCGGCGAAAGACATTGCCGCGCCAGAAGAGGATTGTTATCGAGACCTACCGTTCAGGAGGTTTATCGGTATCGCAGTCATGTAGATGAGCACATGGTAACGTTACTTGAAAGGGCTGATGAAACACTTTTTGATATGTTGGCACCACTGGTGGAAATTGGTATCCACCACGAGCAGCAGCACCAGGAATTGATGCTTACAGACATCAAACATGTCTTCTCCATTAATCCGCTGTATCCTGTATATCAGGAGCATGCAGCCGGCCCACAGCATGTTGATACGCCCATTGAATGGATTCCGGTACGTGAAGGTGTTTTCGAAATTGGGCATCCAGACAATAGCTTTTCTTTTGATAATGAGTTACCCCGCCATAAAACATACATCCATGAGTTCTCGCTGGCTTCTCGCCTGATAACAAACCAGGAGTATTTGCAGTTTATGGAAGCGGGAGGCTATGAGCGGCCAGAGCTATGGCTGTCTGCCGGTTGGGCAATGGTACAGGCAGAAAGTTGGACAACACCTATGTACTGGGAGAAAAAAGGAGATACATGGTACCAGTTCACCTTATCTGGTTTACGGCCAGTCGATCTAAACGAACCGGTTACCCATGTAAGCTACTTTGAAGCCGATGCTTTTGCGCGCTGGTACGGCGAGCGGTTACCAACAGAACAAGAATGGGAAGTCGCTGCTGCGCAATATGCTTGTGAAGGAAATTTTGTGGATGCCGCTTATTACCATCCCAAAGCAGTCCGTGCGACAGAAGGGGAGGAGGCCGGGTTGCAGCAACTTTTTGGTGAAGTATGGCAATGGACCCAAAGCCAATACACAGCCTATCCAGGATATAAACCAGCTGAAGGAGCGCTTGGTGAGTACAACGGCAAATTTATGTGTAATCAATTTGTCTTGCGTGGCGCTTCATGTGCTACATCCCGCTCACATGCGCGTACGACCTATAGAAATTTTTTCCCGCCTGATGTACGCTGGCAATTTACTGGAATCCGTTTAGCACGCTAGGCTGAATTAGCGGGTGTTGATATTTGTCAAGAAGAAAAACGTCAACACACCCCATTTACTTCCGAGTTTTTACTGTTAATCCCACTACCTATCCTTTTTATTCCTACTGGGTACATGTATTCTAATTCCAATCTTTCCGTAGATAGCCGTATAGATATTACAAAGCATACTGATAAAGACCATGCGTTTTTGTCTGATGTACTCTCAGGACTTTCTGCTTCGCAAAAGCGGCTCCCTTCCAAGTATTTTTATGATGAAATTGGATCTCAGCTGTTTGATGAGATTTGTGAGTTGGACGAGTACTACCCAACCCGTACGGAGATGGGGATCATGGAAGACAATATCCAGGAAATCGTCCGTTTTATTGGCCCCAACGCGCTATTGATCGAGTACGGGAGTGGGAGCAGTTTGAAAACGCGTACCCTGCTGGAGAACTTGAAAGATCTGGCCGGCTACGTACCCATTGATATTTCAAAAGAGCATTTATTAAGCTCTGCCGCACAACTAACGCTCGACTTTTCGCATATTGAAGTGTTGCCAGTGCACGCTGATTATTCTGCCGAAATCAGCCTACCCAAACCGACTGCAGCAGTCTCTAAAAAAGTTGTTTACTTTCCAGGCTCTACGATCGGTAATTTTACCCCTGAAGAATCGGTAGCATTTCTTGAGCGGGTCAAAATGATAAGCGAAGAGGGAGGTGGATTACTTATTGGTGTTGATCTAAAGAAAACGGAGCACGTGCTTGAAGCTGCTTATAATGATGCAAAGGGAGTCACTGCAGCTTTTAATCTGAACCTGCTTAGCAGAATCAATAAGGAGCTAAATGCAGATTTTGACTTGGATGCTTTTGAGCACAAAGCAATTTTCAATACCTTGGAAGGAAGAATTGAAATGCATTTGATAAGCAGGGCTGCTCAAATTGTAACCATTGCTTCCAATAAAATCCATTTTGAAGCCGGCGAGACCATACATACAGAGAATTCTTATAAATATACTTTGGCCGAATTTGCTGCCATTGGCAAAAAAGCCGGCTTAAAGGTTCAGCGCGTTTGGACAGACTCGAGATGCCTTTTTAGTGTTCAGTATTTGACAGTAGAATAGCAGGGTGTGCTGTTTTCTGCCTTGTTGAAGCGAAAATGAGCCCTTAATTTTGCATATCCTTAGCTGGATACAACGTCTGGAACGAAAGGAATATATTGATTGTCCAGACTCCGGCGCTACTTTTGCTTTGTTAGGAAGTATTATTGTTGGAAGTATTGATTGTTAGCAGCTTTGATTGTTGGCAGGCACGGATAATACAGGTTCAGAAATTTTTTACAGGCCGGCGTGCTTCTCTCTCGCCCGCATAAATATTTTTATATAAATGAATTCCCATATCCCAAGACGAACCGCTCACGCATGGCACGAGGTGTCGATTGGTGAAGACGCCCCAGAATCATTTCAGGCAGTTATCGAGATTCCAAAAGGCGGTAAGATTAAATACGAGCTTGATAAAGAAACCGGTTTAATACGCGTAGATCGGGTACTCTACTCCTCTGTTATTTACCCGGCCAACTACGGATTTATCCCTCAAACATTGGGTGATGATAATGACCCACTTGATGTATTGGTGATTATGCAGGAGCCGGTTGCTCCGTTGAGTATTTTGAGAGCTCGTCCGATCGGCGTAATGGAAATGTTAGATGAAGGACAGCTTGATGAGAAAATTATCTGTATTCATCTGGACGACCCCGCATACAACGGCTTTTACCATATCTGGGAATTACCTGAGCATATGCTTCGGGAAGTGAAACGCTTTTTCGAAGACTATAAAATGCTGGAAGAAAAGGAAGTTAAAGTTGATAATTTCCTGGGGCCTGACAAAGCAAGATCTGTTGTGATGAAGGCTATGGAGCAATATCAGGAGAAGTTCGGGGAAGAGGTTGAAGAACCAGCAGATGTGTTGGAATAACTGAAGCGCTTAACACGCCTCCATATCATCAAAGGAAATTTGTACGGCCTCGGCTGCTGCAGATTTTAGTGACTCTTTTTCCTCGGGTGACAGGCTGTTACAGTGTCTGTTGTTTAACGCTCCGTAGAGACCGTAAAGCATCAGTATGTTGATGCCTTTAAAGCGATGCTGTAATATTTTGTAGGCGAGTACCGCGCCGGCCCTTTGCAAATCAGCTAATGTAGATATTCCAACTTCTTTCAGCCATTTGGCTGATTTAGGGCCGATGTTTATTAATTGCTCGACGGGCGTTTCTGGTGAAACCATCTCAGGTTGACATCGAAAGAGTAAAGACACGCAACTGGATCACATTCAACCATTAAACGCGGAAACATACATGGCTGCTGATGTAATTGATTATACGATTTATGGGGATGACATGCAGGTGGTGGAGATTGAGCTAGACCCTGGAGAAGGGGTCCGTGCTGAGGCCGGCACCATGATGTATATGGATCAGGACATCGAGATGCAGACGGATACGGGGGGCGGCATGTTTAAAGGATTCAAACGAATGCTGACCGGTGAATCTTTTTTCATAACCACTTTTCTTCATACAGGGCGTGGCAAAGCCCGTGTCTCATTTAGTGCACCGTATCCCGGTAAAATTGTGCCGCTCGATCTTTCGGAGCTTGGTGGTCGGTTTATCTGCCAAAAAGATGCTTTCTTGTGTGCTGCTCGCGGTATTGAAGTTGAAATAGAATTTACCAAAAAACTGGGCGCCGGCTTTTTTGGTGGTGAAGGCTTTATTTTGCAGAAGTTGGAAGGAGAGGGTCTGGCGTTTATCCATGCAGGTGGCACAATCGTTCAGCGTACCTTGCAAGCTGGCGAAAGACTCAAAGTAGATACAGGCTGTCTTGCTGCTTTTGCACCATCGGTGGATTATGACATCGAAATGGTGCGAGGGTTTAAAAATGCTCTGTTTGGCGGCGAAGGATTGTTTCTGGCAACATTAACAGGTCCGGGCCCTGTACTGCTACAAAGCCTACCCTTATCAAGACTCGCAGGCAGGATCATGGCTGCCAACCGCTACGGAAGAAAAGGAGAAAGCAGAGGTGCCGCCGGCATCGGAGGAGACATTCTGGGCGGCATAATCAGTGGCGACTGATTCAGTTACCATGCTCTGTCGCGTATCGCAGTTCTTCCCAGAAAGAACCCAAAACCCTGAACATTGAACCCGGAACGAGTAACAGAAAAGCATTTCTGTTACTCCAGTTAGAACCCAAATCTTAATTGGGCTGCGTGATGCCAGCTTGGCAGTTGGCCTGGATAGCGGCCTTGTTCAACGCCATAATAGGCATAGTCGATATCAACAAAGCCAAGGCTCAATCCACCGCCTACTGTAGGGTATCCCTGGTTCAGGCCGGCGCGAAGGGAAAAGAATTTAACACGCGCTTGTGCGCCAACGCGCAGGTGTGCAAAGAAAGCTTGATCAAGGGCCGGATTTTGTGTGCCAACGTAGTCAAGCGTGATGCCTGTTTCATCTAACAGGCCACCTGGTAGTTTCGGCAATGTATATCCAACGCCAAATCTGAATGAAGGCTGTACTTCAAAAACCGTATTGGCCGCTTCAATATCTTGCTCAATTGATTCAGCCGTAGACTCTCCTTGAAGTGTGCTTTCATGAGAAAAATCAAATGGCGCACCGGCAATATCATACAAAGCAAGGCCAAGTTGAAAATTGCCCGGTAACTTGTTTAGAAAAGGCAGTTCATACATAAACCCGAGGTCTACGCTCGCTCGGTTTGCCGAGAGGAGATCAAAAGGTTCTTCAGACGAAATGGCGTCGAGGGGTTTGTTTTTCAGCGTCACGTACCGCTGTGTATACTTTGCCGTGATACCCACCGAAAGTCCGGTAACGCCGAATTTGGTAAGATTAAGGCCGGCGGTACCTACGGCCATCGCGTCTGCCATGGCTGTAACCTGTACCAGTGGCAATCCGCCGCCGCCATCAGGAAAGCGATACCCAATAGTAGAGCTGCCAAAAATACCAACACCCACGCCAACGGGCCCAATATGAAATCCGGCTGATGGGGCAAGAACGTCTACGTCAAGAAATGTGCTTTGCCGGCCGATGGCAAGTGTTTGGTCATAAAGCGATTTGAGCCGCTCATTGTCCAGATTATCAATACCTTCATCTACAGCTGGCTGTAAGTCGTCTTTGAAAAACGAGATTTGATCGGGGAGTGTGCTGCTTGCGCCAACGCGTACCCCTGCAATAGTGACGTGGAATTTAGCATAGGCCGCGTGTGCCGGATTAAAGAAAAACGCCGACTGCTGCATCGGCAGCGCCACTACAGCGTCTCCCATGGCTAATGAGTTAGGCAAAGGGACAAACGACCGGGTTGCTGGTAATTGCTGTTGTGCAAGGGCTGGTACTGCAAAAATAGTAAGGAAAAGCAGCAGGAGAAGATGCTTCATGATTTTTACCGAATAGGAAAATTTGGTCGCTGAGATAGCGTATAGAGGGTGGCAACACAGAAAATGGTTACACAGAACAAAGCAACACTGAATCTTGGCAGTAAGAATGCTGCTAAATCAGTTGCAGCTAATTGGCAGGCTGACAGCTGACGGTAATTGCGCGCGTGATTTCTTCTCTTGCACTGGCAACCGCATCCGCTAATTCACTGTCGCTACTACTGAAAAGTGCTTGCCGGCTAACGAGGTCGCTTACAGCCATATCAATGGCGGGCAGTTTTTCACAGACGATAAATGATTCGAGCTGAGCGAGCGCAGCATCGTTTTCGGCGCAATATCCAATGCTACCATTAGGCAGTCGGTGAAGAGAGGCCTGAGCTGCGTCTGCTTGCAGTTTAATTTCAATGATGGAGACGGCCATGTTTGAAATTGCCCGCATCAGATGTGCGTTGCTAAGTATATTTTCGGAAAGTGCAGCAGCATCTTCTGAGCCCAGCGTGTCATAAAGCAAGTCAAGGGCGCGCTGGAGTACATCTACATTTCCGAGCAACAGCTGGTATGCTGGATCTTGTGAGAAATCGAGGGTTGTTGTTGTGGAAATATCATCACGAAAATTACAGGCTGGCATGTTTGTGGCGGCCGTAAATTGTACGATTTTACGTTTGGAAGCCGGCGTTTCAGAAATAAATTCTGCCAGATCTTTCATCACCAAGAGATCAATGTCGTTTGCCTGAAAAAGTGCGGATGACAACTGAATCTTTATTTCTGAATTTTCTGGGGCCTTCTCCAGCGCTTTTTCTAGCAAGCCGATGGCTTTTTCAGCATCGCCATTTTGCAAAGCAATGCGGGCGTCGTCCAGTAAGACATCTGGCTCATCGCTGTCTTCGCTATACATAAACTCGAAGGCATTACATCCTGTAGCTACAAGCAGGCTGAACGAAAGTACGATAAAAGGATTGATGGCACGAAAAATTGACATGACCAGGCCGGTTGGTTTGTGGGAAAGCCAGGATCTGTGGTAGTCGGATGGAGGGTTACGTCGATAGTATCGGCGAAGGAGGAAAGCGGCTTAAGAATGTAGAACTGCTGAATGTAGAACTGCTGAATGTAGAAATGTTGTACGAGGGTGATATTGGGTGTATCAACCTTTTAAATCAGTGAGGTATTCATTGATGCTCGTTCTATATATCTCGAGATCTTTATCTGAGAAAAGAACAAATCGAACTTCATCAAAATTCTCTTTATGATTAGAGATATAAGCGGCAACAGTTTTCAGGGCAATTTTACTGGCTTCATTAATCGGGTATCCATAAACGCCTGTGCTAATAGAAGGGAATGCGATAGATCTCAGGCTCTCATGACGTGCCTGCATGAGCGAATTTCTATAGGCATTGGCGAGGAGATTGGACTCGTTTTCTTCTCCGCCATTCCATACAGGGCCAACCGTGTGAATAACGCGTTTTGCCGGCATTGCGCCGGCGGTCGTAGAGATGGCTTCGCCGGTCGGTAAGCCATCTGGGTATAGCTCACTTCTAATTACTTTACACTCTTCGAGTATATCTGGCCCCCCTTTTTTGTGTATAGCTCCATCTACGCCACCGCCGCCCATGAGACTGCTGTTCGCTGCATTTACGATGGCATCAACCTGCTCATTGGTTATATCACCACGAACAAGCCTAATTGTAATACCAGCTACTTCGAAAGCGTCCATTTGACCAGTGAAGGATGCATTATGGATTATTGAAGAGGACTATATACTGATAGCATACAATTTACTGCAGCTTGTGTTAAGTTAGTTTTTAAACTGTTCATGTATGAAGAGGGTTACCGAGAAGAGAGAAAAAACAAATCCTCTTCTCCCTCTTTCTCCCCATCAATTCGCACCCAACAATATCAACAAGTCTGCCCTAGCTTGCTGAATCAAGTTCAACTTGCTTGATCTCGCTCTTTTTAAGGGGGGTGTACAAGCGTAACTTTTCTATTGGCTCAGGTGGCGTTGTTAAGCTAACAATTATAAATACAACAATATTTGCTAGCAATCCATAGATGCCTTCGTGCATCGGGAAAGGTTTTAGTTCGGGCTGCGCGAGAAATATCATATTGACTAGCAGTCCAGCTACCAGGCCGGCAATGGCTCCTTTACCATTGCCTCTTGGCCAATAAAAGGCTGCAAAAATCAATGGAAAAATCTGTGCCACTCCGCCATAGGAGCCCAGTAAGAGTTGAACGATTTCTACCTCTGAAACGACAGCAAAGTAGTAGGCAATTGCACTGATAACGATAATAAGGACACGTATCCACAATCTTTGTTGGTGATCATTCAGGAGGTCCGGGGCAATTTTGTTGACACCATCGCGAATACCAATTGAGGCCGCTGCATGTAATATGGTGTCGCCGGAGGACATAGAGGCTGCAAGGGTGCCGGCACAAACGAGGCCAACGATCCAACCCGAAAGGCCAATCGATTCTTGTGTAAGGATGTAGGGCACAATGGTGTCGGCAGGGGATACGCCGGGGAATGCGATTATACCTGCAAACCCTATGAGAAGAATAGGGACAAGGAAAATCTGAAATGTGGGGTATAGCACAAGCGTAAGTCTCAGTGAGCGATCACTCTTCGCCGCGTAGCTTTTCATGAAAAGATGGGGCCACATCGAGAAGCCAAGCGCTGATACAATTACAGCCGAACTGAATCCCCACCAGTCCCACGGTGTGCCGCTGCTGGTGAGGCCAGGTGTTGTCAGCATCTCGGCCCATGGTCCTTCTGCAAGCTGCGTGAACATGGCACCAACGCCCCCATACAGTTTGTAGGGTAGGTAAAGGCCAAGAAACCAGGCAATGATCATCATGAAAATGCCCTGGAACGCATTGGTCCAGCCTATCCCCATAACGCCACTGCTAAATACATAAAGCAGAACGATGAAATAGGTAATCAAGGCACCCATCCAGGCGGGAATTCGGCCTTCGGAAATGGTTTCAAGGATGTAGCCGGCGCCCTTCATCTGCAGCGTTAGATAGGGGATAAAGACTGCAATACTGAGCACAGCCAGGATCACAGAAAGCCATTTGCTGCTAAATCTGTGACTCAGTAATTCTGCCTGGGTTACAAACCCGAGTTTTTCACCAATTTGCCGTGTTTTGGGACCAAAGAAATACAAAGGTATCATGCCTACAATGCCATAGGCTATGATGTAGAATGCCGCCGCTCCTCTAGAATACGCCCATCCGGGACCTCCTAGAAAAGCAAAAGCAGAAAAGATGGAGGCACCCATGACAAAGTAAAGCACAACAACATTCATCGACCTGTCGCCGGCCACAAACCCCGTGACACTTTTTGATACCGAGCGGCCGGGAATAATACCCATGATCAGGGTAATAATGAGATAGAGTCCACAAACAATGAGTGCAATGAGCCAGGTTTCCAATGTGCAATCCGGGGTAGGTTCTAAAGATTATTGGCTTTCCGATTTATAAAGCCAACTCAAGGCACCCATGGTGATAATTAGCCAGATCACGAGCCAGCCGAGTGAAAACGGGATGCTAAATAGCATAGGGTAAATCGTTGAAAACAAAGGGTATATGGGCCAAATAATGCTCAGACATGCAAGGCTTGCGATGACGGCAAAGATAATCCGCCGGCGTTTGTACGCAGGTGAAGCGTCTGGGGCGAAAAACACAAGTCCTTTAGGAATCTGATTGTCACCGGGCATGGTCTTTGGTAGATGTTATGGGAGTGTAGGTGTTAGCACCGCATTAATCCTACGATTTACGGTCCGAAATCGCAAGTAATAAAAGGAGGACCCATGCGATACAAATCCTGTTTTAAACATCGATTGACCCGATTAGCCCCTCCTCCCGGCCTTTCCAGCCGATATGCCGCCTTTGGTATGCTGGTTGTCATGTCTGCGTGTACAACTGCTCAATCGCCTTCTCAGTACACAACACACTTTTCACGAGGTGTTGTCCGTGGATTTCAAATACAAATTCACTCTACGCAAGACAAAACGGCAGCGGAAGAAGTGGTTGCTGCGGCTGAAGTCTGGTGGCAATCCATTCCTGATAGCGAGCAACGAACTTTATTTGGCGTCGGTTTTTTACCTGTCGAAATTAAACAGCTTGCTCCGTATTATAGGGTCCGTATTGGACACTTTCGTACACGTGATGACGCCCGTGCTATCCTCGACAAAGTGGCTGCCCAATTCCCTGCTGCTTTTGTTGTGCCCGACAGGATGCTTTAGGGTTCAAAGTTCTGGGTTCAACGTTCTGAGTTGGATGTTTGTGGTATGAAACGTCCATACGAAGAAATACTCTCCAGATACTTTATGGTGAAATGAAGGACATTAAGATTATCGAATTTAAGGCGCGGTGTGCAGATCATGCGCCGGCCAGAGACATTCTTGAGCAGAAAGGAGCGCGTTATGTTGGCGAAGACCATCAGGTAGATACTTACTTTAATGTCCCGGCAGGGCGTTTGAAATTGAGAGAGGGATCTATTGAGCGAAAGCTCATTTTCTATCAACGGGCAGATCAAGCCGGTCCAAAGCTTTCGGATGTAATGCTTTTTCCTGTTGAAAAGATATCTTCTAAAGCGCTCCGATTATTGTTGACCAAAGCGCTGGGCATTAAGGTCGTGGTCGACAAGCGCCGGCATATCTATTTTATTGACAATATTAAAATTCATCTGGACCACGTGAAAGGCCTGGGGTCTTTTCTCGAGGTAGAAGCTATCGACACAGAGGGGCTAAGATCAGTCGAGGAGCTGGATGAACAATGCAATGCATTGAAAATACTGTTTGGTGTTTCAGATAATGACTTGATCTCGCATTCGTATAGTGATATGGGTTAGGGTTCTGGGTTCAAGGTTCTGAGTTCAAGGTTGGTTTATAGATTTGGGAGATTCGAATTCCCTAAACCCTAAACCCTAAACCCTAAACCCTAAACCCTATACCCTAAACCCTAAACTAGGGGTGTTCAGAAAAAACATGTTCG
>JBGCEN010000355.1:0-9767 GCA_045106435.1 Rhodothermales bacterium | reverse complement strand
TATCGATCAAGGAGTTATGATTTTAGAAGTATTTTAGCTGGTTTCATAAGCTCTGATGAAGATCACAAATCAAAAATCCTTGATCGATATTCTGAAATCAAAAGAAGCAAACTCTATTTACTTTGCTGACAAAGTACTAGTGTAGCGTCAAATTAGTTTTTAAACAGCAAGTGTATGAAGAGGGTTAAAGAGAAGAGTGAAAGAGGGAAAAACAAACTCTGCCCCCTCTTTTTCTCATGCGCTCTTCTGCAAACATGGAAAAACCAGGCAATAATAAACTTGACACTTCACTAGTCTTGTCCCTTTTTGTGCCATGTAAACCCAATTCGTTTCCATAGGAGGAAAATCAGCCCCAGATACACTACGCAAATACCTAGCACAACCCAGTAGCCGAGCAGCGCACCGTCGAATCTTCCGAAGGGTAGGTTGATCACAATAAGTAATGGAAAACCAAACAGGAGAGCAACACCACTGCCCAGTCCCAGATCCTGAGCTACGGGCGTCTTGAAGTCTGGGTCCATCACGCGCACGAGGGCAAGTCCAGAGCTGATGTTACCCGTCATTTCACCATAAACGCCGGCAAACCGCTCAAAATTCAATTCATCAAATGTCCTGTAAGCTGTGAATTTGATGGCGAAATAGGTAACGAAAGCGCCGGAGAAACAGATGAGCATAATAGGGATCAGGTAGTCCCACGCCACACTTAAGCTGATCGCCATGATAGATGCGGTGATCATGTAATCAGTGAGCGTACCGGTCAGTCGGTTCATTAAGCCGAAATCTACGAGATAGCCGGCTTTAACACGGTTCATGATCTTGCGGCTACCTAACGCAAGCAGGTTTGCAATGATAAAATGGAAGCCCCAGAGTGTGGCTATTTCCTTTTCTATACCGCCGGCCCTCATCGTCAATTCAATGCCATACGTTACCAGAAAAGTGAGTAAGTATAACGCACCAATTAAGGCGAGATGGAATGCAAGTGGTTCAATGGTGCCACCAAAAAATTGCAGCTTGCCGGCTTCTGGCAGCGGTGTTTTTTCAATAACCCCTGTTCTTATTTCTTTGGTAAGCGAAGCCTCTTCCGTGAGCAAACTGCTTTTGCCCCGTCGCAATCCTCTGTTGACTATGATCATCCCCGAGAAGTAGGCAATCAGGAAGCCAAAGGCAGAGATGGTGAGTCCCACTGAAGCGCCTTCTGTAAACCCATATCCACTCCACGATTGGCCAATAGAATAGGCGATACCAGGCCCCATGCCAAAGCCTAGCGGAAGCAGCATGCCCACTGCAGGTATCAGGTCTGGATTTACCAGGTAAACGATCGCCAGCGCTATACCGAGGCCGACGATAATCTGCAACAGGTAAGACATGATGAACATGAACCCTACGTGTACTGCACTTTTTGACCGTTTTTCTCCCGACCCTTGCAGGCCAATCCCTATAAAGGTAAGTGCGAGGAGGTGGTAGATATAAACGGCCATTCGCTCTGTATCAAAATCAATCAGAGAGAGTATTTCAGGGCCAAGCAACAGGCCGGCAAAACCGGCTACGAGCGCACTGGGAATCAGGAATTTCTGAAAAAAGGGAATATACCGCCGGCAAACAAAGCCCAACAAAAGAAAGGTGCTGAGTAAGGCAAAGTCTAATGCAAGATCGCCTACACGGATGTTATAATCCCAAACCGTCATTTGGCTGATTCTCTTGCAGGTATCGCCGGAGAGGTGTGCTGATCTTGCATGCGCTTGATGGTATCCTGCCACTGAAGTGCGCTGCCGTCACCTTTGAATGTGAATTGATACATCCTTTCTTTGGTGAAAAGCTGGACCTTTGTTTTTTTCTCTGTACCCATGTACAGGATTTTCTCTAAGCCGACGGTCTCATCGTAGTTCGGCCCTTTGATTTTTACAGCATCCTCGTAGAGCGTGATTTGTGCATCTCCCTGTGCTGTTAAGCTCGGGAATTTAGCCTCGTCGTGCAGGACAACCTGGTTCTGGATAACAACACCCTGCTTGTTTGCCTCAATAGGCAGCATGCGCACTTTATTATAGAGCGCTCCGGATGTGAAAACCTCGCCGGATTTTTCATCAAGCATTGTGCTGTCTGGCAGCATTTTGTACCGAATGGTGCCGGCATCGTTGGTCACGTAGGTGCCATCAACGGTGTTCATGCCGCCGTTTTTACCAGACTCCAGGTCTCTGTACAATAATCTGTGGATGCCGCTCGCGGGGCGGTAGGCCCACTTTGGTTTGATGTCGTCATCTACAAGGTTTTCGTCGATATCCATCGGTGCTTTTAACTTGGCAAGCGCCTCGTCGATGGGTGTCTTTTTGTCAAAATAGATGGGCTCGCAAAGTTCAAGCTTCATTTTGGCCGGCCTTGGATAATCTGCCCATCTAGGCCACGATACGTAAGATCCATGGGTAAAGACAGGGTAGATGGGCACACCCATTTTAACAAAGATCTTCGCCGTCGAATCTATCCAGGGTATTGGCTGGCCGGCCCAGCGACGCCCGCCTTCAGGATAGATGAGAAAGGAGCGTTCATCCTGTTGAATGTATTTGTAAATCTTTCGGATGATGTGTGGCTCAGGTACTTGCTTCTGTGTGGGAATTAAATCGATACCCGCCATACCCCAGCTCATGATCTTTCCTCTGAAAAACTCGTGGGAGATTACGCCGGCTGTGGAGTAATTCCAATGGGTAAAAAGATTGAGGATAAAAGGATCAAAGATGTGGGAATGGTTGCCGTAGACGAAGCATGGTTTTTCTATATCCAGGTACCGATTGCCGTCGACTAGCTCAGGCCGCCACATAACCCGGGAAAAAGGCTGAATGGTCAGTCTGGTGACAAACTCTGCAAAGGCGGGTATGCGTCGGCCATCTTTTCGCATAAAAAGTACTTCGGCTTGGTGGGGTATTTTGACAGAAACAATGGTCTACTCGGCTGTTGATAAACTCAAAATCAAAAGCCGCTACAAATAGCGATATAGACACGTCCAGCCGAAAGATACTAAAAGCATCTTTGAAGATTTATTCAGTTTTGAAGCCTGGTGATTAGGGTGTGTGGACAATTAACTTGCAAAATGGCACGAAAGAAGGTTTTGAGTGACTTTCTGGTATAATTATCACTCATTTTGTTACATCAAACCCTAAACCCTAAACCCTAAACCCTAAACCCTAAACCCTAAACCCTAAACCCTAAACCCTAAACCCTAAACCCTAAACCCTAAACCCTAAACCCTAAACCCCGAATCCACCCCTGCGATACTTCTGTTTTAGCAACTGACGGTCGATTACCAGATCCGCCAATGTTGCTGCTAAAAGACCATGTGGTGCTGTTTCAAAAGCATGTTTTACGTGTTTCTCCAGAACATCTATGCGATAAAGAATGCTCATCAGCCGGCTCGGATTCTTGTCGAGTAGCATGGAAATCTGTGTCACAAGGAATGCTTTGATATCTGTAATTTCCAGCGTCTTTTCCTCTGTGATGCCAAACGCCGTAGATAAGGCCGTCATAGATTCTTCAGGTAGATCAGACGTATCCATGGCTGTTATTTTATCTGAATCGTTGAGATTACGGCCAGGTGATCGGAGGAGTAGGCTCCATTCCAGTTGTCGGAAAGGTTGGCATACTGAAGCACTTCCAAGTGTTCGTTTACAAAGATGTAATCAATGCGCCGGCCTGGCTCATGGGTTACCTCGAAGCCGCCGTAGATTGTGTCGTCTGGCCCGTGACGCGGTGTTGTGGTGGCGTAGAATGTGTCAGTCAGTTTGCTCGTTAATGCGCTGTAGCCTGTGGCGCTTTCCGTGAAATTGAAGTCGCCCGTTACAACCAATGGATATTGGCCGGCCTCGCGGGTTGCTCTTTGGGCGATCAATGCAGCGCTTTTTTCTCTGGCTTCTTCTCCTCGGTGATCAAAGTGGGTGTTGAAGTGGAAGATTGAGGTGTCAGCTTGAATGTCTTTGAAATGCCCCCATGTGGCAATGCGTGTGAGTGCAGCATCCCAATCTTTACTCCCGGGGATGCTCGGGTTTTTAGACAACCAGAACGTGCCGGAGTCAATGATTTCAAACCGATCTGATTTGTAGAAGATGGCAGAATATTCGCCGGCTTCCTGTCCATCATCGCGCCCGACACCTATCCACTTATAGCCTGGTAGCAACGTCAAAAGCGTGTCCATCTGTTCTTTTAGTGCTTCCTGCACACCAATCAAATCAGCATTGTTGAACAAGATGGTACTTGCTACGCGGCCGGCCCGGTGTGGCCAGGCATGTTCACCGTCACCCGGATTGTTGTAGCGAATGTTGTAAGACATGACCCGTAGGGGAGAGGTGGCCTCTTCTTCTTGTAGAGCTTGTTCACAAGCAAAGCCGACAATAAGGAAAGGCAGAATAAGCAGGCTTGGTATACAGCGCATAGATCTCTGGGGGGGTAAAACGTTTTGGTAGGTAACAGTTAAGGTTCTTGTTCCATGTGATTGTAGTGTACCGGATAAGATATTATAACTCAAGTTATATAATCCGAATCAAGAGATGAAACGTTTGAAATCTTGCAAGACACCCAATCCCGTCATCCCTCCTTTTGCCGGGATGACATACTGGATAGTGCTCACCAAAACATTTGAGCTCTTTTTTCTATCCTTAATTCGCATATATAATCGCAGTGATAAACCAGAATCTACCCCTGATACACATCAATAATAAAAAAGGCCTTTGGAGACGAACTCCAAAGGCCTTTGAAAATGTAGTTGGTAGTGTTACTGACCGAGTGACAGGGACAGGTCGCAATTGCCATCGGTTGCGTTACAGCGCTGCGTCCAGGTGCCGAGGAGGGCAAAGGCTGCAAAATTGGTTCTGCCAAGGGCGTTTGAAGCGGCTACGTTGTCATAGTTGATAGAAGCTCCGGGGCCCATGTCAATTGTGAGGCCAAAATTGCCGGCTTCTATATCTTCCTTCAACTGATTGATGCCTTCTTCAAACTCGTCGCTTTCGATTTCGCGCACATGCTGATAGATCGTTGTGGTATATAGGATTTCATCCGTTTCAGCATTTCTGATTCTCACGTGAAATGCACCTTGCCTGTTGTGATCATCTGTTACACGATGCGGGCCATCATCCGAAAACGGAGTGCCTTCAGGGTCTTTCATGAGTTTCAACATGCGTAAGCTTCGGAAGTAGATACCAAAGTGAATGAGATCATTTGGTGCAAACGCGTTGCTTTTTGTGCTGCCATTAAATCCGCTGGCTACGGACTTGGTTTTAGGAAGATCTCCCGGTGGGCTATCAGCAAACTTGATTGAATAAACACCCATGCCGCTTTGACCTGGATTGGCAAATTCAAGCTGAACCTGTTCAATGCCACTCGCTGCAATATCATTGAGTGTTTCGCTAAAGCGGTGATTAAATTCGTGTGTAGGTGTTGCGTCAAAAGTCCGGAAAAGAACTTCACGATCAATCGATACCGGTGGACGTCCATCCCATTCAACATCCCACTTATGCCTGTGTACAAACCATGGGCCCGGAATGGGCTTGGGGCCGCTATCATAAATACCTCTGCCTGATGCCCATCTGCCAGTCAAGTCTCTGTTGGTTGTTACATCCATGTGGCTACCTGTTGGTAGTGCTTCCTGGAATGCAACAAGGGCACCATTAATATTTACAAGTCCATCTAGTTGGGCAACAGCGTGGGTAGATTTAGGGCGAAGGTAAACGATACCATTCCATTCTAATGCTGCCCCTTCCTCAACGGTCAGATCTCCTTCGACGAGTAGGATCCCGTTTCCGGTCACAGTGCTTCCCTCCTTTACAGTCATGTTGCCGTCAATCCGCACAATAGCGGTTTGAGCAGGCAATCCAAAGGAAAAATCTTGTCCATCTCCAGGGACTTCAGTGCCGAACAGATGATCGCCGGCAATGAACTCATCCATGCTCTCTGCTCCGCCCACATTCATATTGTCCAGTGTTTGGAAGTAGAATTCCTGGAGCCAAGGGTTATTCTGATCCGGATCGATATCTGGAAGTTGGTCGCGAAAGGTCTCATCGCTATCCAGGATGCTGACTTCAGTGATTTCGCCAGGTAAACCATCCCATGCATCATCCAGTGCACTATTGATGTTGTCTTCAACATCATTCAGATCAATCAAGCCGCTGAGTCCTTCCTGTTCTTCCAGCCGCTGATATTCGCTGGTGCCCATGTAAAACTTGTTGTCTTCACTGTCTGCGCCACCGTAGATGGTTGATTCTTCTTCGGTAAGCAGATTTAAATTTGGGACATCCAGATAAACAGCAAAGGGGAAGTTAACTTCGTATTGATAGCGGCTATGAATCAGATACTGAGCATCGCCGTATTCGCTGAATACATCAAACTGCAGTTCTTGCGTTTCAGTGCTGTTGACGAAATTATCCACATCGATAAATCCGCCCTGATAATTCAGTTCGAAATTAGCACTGCTCAGTCCGTCATTGGTATAAATGTTCGCCAGCGCAAGACTGAGGCCTGTGTGGGCCAGTTCTCGTGCAAGAACATCTTCCTCCATTTGGGTCTGGACGATGTTAGATTCTGTGTTGATCTGCTGAATGTTCAGCAAGATCATGATGCCACTCAAAATGGAGGCAATTACTACTAAAAGGGCTGAGTTACCCATAACGTTTATAAGCTTCTGGGGGCGTCAAGCTTAACTGCTGAAGCATACTATGATAAATGCTTCAACAAAAACATAAGCCTCATCTATTCGAAGAATAGACGACGGCGCCGTATCGTGTCACGTTTAGGTTACTGGTTGAACGCTGATTTTCTGAAACATACTCTACGGAAGGCAGCGCTGCTTGTATTTCAATATGGGATTTAGTGAGTGAGCCATCTGAAGGGCAATCTCCGGTAGAGGCTGTTCCAGATATTTCAAGTCCACTAACTCCTTCCGAGTGCATTGTTACTGCAAAATGCGTAATAATCTCACCGCTACTGCCATCTGCGTATTCAACAGAGGCGTCTCCAGGACGAACATAGCGTTTGATATCAAAAATTTCTAACTCATCACCCAGATATGTGACCGTCTTGCCTGTCGACTCAAGTGCATACCTGACATTAACAATGTCTGAGTTTGGGCCAAGGCTGGGGTCAGCAAGCGTAGGGAAAATCAAGTGGACAGTGCGTCCGTTCTCGTCAGCTTGAAAACTGCACAAGGGGGATTCAATATCTGGTTCAAGAAATTGGTTGCGCTGAAGAACCTGAGCGTCAGACCGAATATTTTCGAGGTCTCGTTCAATAATGCGCGCAAAATTATGGGCTTGCTCCTGTACGATTTGTCCAATCTGCATATCCACGGCATTTTGCCGGCTACTATGAATCAACGTAAATAGCGACACAAATAAGACTGTGGCGACAAGGAACGCTGAAATATGATCAAGCAGAATATGCATAAGGGGGGACTGGGGGAGTACGTTTAGTGATATCTTAACTGGGCCGGCGAAAATACACGTTTGATTTCCACCTTAACCGGCGGTCTTTCGAACATCACTGAGTCTGATTCTGAAACGGCAACAGTCACTTCTTTTGTGAGCGTTGGTGTAGCTGACATCAAGTTAGGATTGTCCGGACGAACATACTGTACGTCAATCTTAAGCTTGAATGGATAGTCCCTGCCTTGAAACACATAAACGTAAGACGTATCAATACCATTAAAATCATCCAGATCATCGCGGCCCTCGCTATTCTGGAAATCCTGAAGTTCAGGTCCGAGAGCATCACTGGATGTTAAACCAGTGGTGTTCGTTCTAGGGTTACCAGAGGTGCCAGTATCTACTTCATCGAATGATGCGCCTTCTATGCTCGTGATCCAGTTTAAAGCCATATCAACACCGGCCATCTCAATATCACGGCCGTAAACCATGCCATGGTATTTTAAGGCAACGCGCTGTTGACTTAAAGCCAACAGTGAAAACAAGGACATTGCGAGGAATGCAAGCAGTGTCTGTTTCATACTCTCACCGGGGAATGGGAAGCAAACATAAGAGTACGTGGAAAATTTTACCAGTTAAGCGGAAAAATTGTATCCACACATGTGAAAACGAGCGAACGTACCTGAAAAGCAAATAACCTGCACGGGTAAGCTTGATGATAAGTCTTTGATCAACGTCAAAACAAGCTTGTCGGGGAGCTGGCGCAGACATTCGGCGCATATACTATAGCGCTTTCAGGATGCATTGCATAAGGTACGATACGCCAATGGTATAATCCAAATCAGAAAACACACTTACGCATGGTTTAAAATTGTGTTCTTGGTTTAGAGATAAATCATCCAGTAAGACAAGGACTATCTATGGGGATACCTAAATCCTTGTTTTACATGTAGATGACTAGCGGTCCACTGTACTAAAGTTGAAGGAACTTCAGCAGAAAAATTATAGGAATTTTAAAAGCATATCCGGGCCATGGGTTGGATGAAAAATCCAAGGGCCGGCGATCAAGGCTCAGTCAGCGTCGCTTAGCATGTTTAAAGCTGCAAGCATTGCTTGTTCATTGCGCTTGATCGTTGTACTGTATCTCGATACGGTTACGTAAGTAGGAACCTCGTTGATGGCGAGATGAAATTCCACGTAAACCTTTTCGAGAGAAGAGGGACAGCCACCAGAGACAATTCTACGCTCAGGTGAATCTGCTTTAGTTTGAGGGATTAATTCGACCAGGAAATCTACCATTTGATTAGAACTGCCACCTTGAATCTCCGTCATGGAGCCGTCTTCGAGGTATCTACGCAATCTGTATAGATCACGTTTGCCGTTTCTGGTGGTAACTTGCTTTGCCTGGCCTTGTAATTCGTAGGTTACCTGGACAATTTCAGGTTTTACACCATTATTCATTTGGATGAGCGTCGGGAAGGTGAACATCTTCGTTCTGCCGTTCCTCGTCATACTGATGCTACAGGTGCCATCCTTGGCGTCTGTGTCGAGAAAGACCATGTTCTCAACATCTGATTTGATAGACTCTAAAAAGAATATTGCCTGTTCTTTGGTCTGTTCAGCATCATTCAGGTCCGGAGCGGACCATTGGTCGTATTGTTCGACGACAAATAATGTTAATGCTAGAACTAATGTGGTAAATGTAGCTGTTACGCTGTAAAACAAACCTTGCATACGATCACTTCAACGAAAATATCTTATCACGAGCACAACCCGTCCTGCAAGAGGGGGGACTAAGCAGGACTTCAAATAGCGTGCCGGATCTTGCAAATCGTTGTTTTGGATGCAAAATAGATTTATGTAGTGTGCTCTTAATTGATAATTGTGATAGCTTAAGTTGTTTAAAAACAAATAGATACATGAATTTGATAAAGAAACCTGCTGTGCCTTGCGTACATGGTGGTAGGTGTTCATGTACGCAAGGCAGAATAGGTTGTGGTGGGGATGTCACCAAGTTGTAATCGAATTGAGACTGACCGATGGTTGTATTGTCTCAAGTTCTACATGCTTCCTGAATACCCCATTACCTGTTGCGATTAATCTGAATAACTGCCGTTGTGCGTTTAGTTTCTGTACTGTATGATGCCGAACGGCACTTGACGCTCGAGGAGGATTATGAATGTGATGTTTCAGTCGATACTTAAGTAACTACACTGTGTGGGTGATATCGAGGTGGTCAGTAACCAGTCAATGTCATTAAGTTAAGTGAAATAGAGTCTTGCGCTGAATCAAAGATCGCCGTTTTTAGGCTATTTTCGAGGTCAAGGCGCAAGTGATCAGGTTGTGAAAATCCTTAACTTAACGACATTGAGT
>JBGCEN010000354.1:0-8852 GCA_045106435.1 Rhodothermales bacterium | reverse complement strand
CATCATGATCATGGCGGTGGCGGAATGCCAGGAATGGGCGGAATGGGCTTCTAAGCCATTCTGATCTATGTAAAAAGGCGAGTCTTCTTCCGAAGGCTCGCCTTTTTCAATTTAGAACGGCAGCATGTAAAACAGCAGAATGTTGAAGGGTTTATTATTCCTTCTACATTCTGCCGTTCTGCGGTTCTATATAAACCGGTTTATTTAACCAACACTACCTTACCAGCCTTCAGAAAACCATCAGCCTGAAATCTAATGATATAGACACCAGCAGCCAATGGCTTCCCGCTATCGTTGCTACCATCCCAGACTGTTTGCCAATAGCCGGCTTGCATTTTCCCGCTTTCAGCCAACACGCGCACGCGCTGTCCTGTGATGGAATACACTTCCATCCGTACGGAACTCGCTTCAGGCAACTGGTATTCGATTGTGGTAGTGGTGCCAAAAGGATTGGGATAGATAGAGCCTAACGCAAACGACTCCGGCAGCGCATTAACCAAAGCCAACTGATCCCGCATCCGTTCGCCTTGCGCAATTGCTGCCGCAATCTCGATTGTCGTGCCAACCACACCAAACTCTCCACCGTTTGGAGAACCAGCCCACATCTCAGCCGTCACCACAAGGTCACCGCTTACGTAGCCGGCGGCAATGCCTTCGACAACCGTATTCAGTCCCTGCATATGCGTCACCACGTCTGCACCAAAGTCCACCTCTGCCACCAGCTGATCTGTTGAACGCGGGGTGAACGGCACAAGCACCCGCTTGTTACGATCTACTTTCCACTCACCTTCGTAAACCACTGAGATCAAATGATCTGCATTGCCCCCACTTGGCGGGTTGTCTGCAAAGCGGGTGTGTACACTTTCTTCGGAGTACATGATGTAGCCCATGCCTGTGCGATCATCGTGGGCTGCGATGCCCAGATTCAGATCACCAAGGGCCAGCAATACTGTTGAACCCGGATCTCCACCGTCAATTGTCCACGTGAACGTTTCGCTGTCGCTACCGCCGTTGCCATCTGTGGCTGTCACGGTCACCGTGTAGGTGCCGGCGCTTGCTGGCGTGCCTGAGATCTCGCTGCCTGCGATATCAAGGCCGGAAGGCAATCCGCCAGCTGCAAAGCTTACCTGATCACCATCGCTGTCGCTTGCGCTTACACTCAGGCTCACGGCTTCATCGATGCTGCTCATCTGGTTGCCAATTGCTGCAAGCACGGGCGCGCTGTTGCCTGATCCGCCCAGCACCACAACCTCGGTACCGGCCAGGCCAAACTCTCCCCCATTGGGTGATCCTGCCCACATTTCAGGCGTGACCACCAGATCACCGCTTTCGTAGCCGGCATTGATTCCTTCAACAACTGTGCTGGTGCCATTAAGGTGTGTTACCGTATCTGCGCCGAAGTCGATTTCTACCAGCAGACGGTCGCTTGCCTGCGGCGTGAAGGCCACAAGTGTGTTCTTGTTGCGATCTACTTTCCATGTGCCGTCGAAGACAACAGCGATCAGGTGATCGGCGTTGCCACCACTTGGCGGCGTAGAAGCGAAGCGGGTGTGTACACTTTCCTCGGAGTACATCACATAGCCCGGACCGGTACGGCTATCGTGGGCTGCAATACCCAAATTCAGATCGCCAAGGGCCAGTGTAGAGGGTTCAACCGGCGGCTCAACCGGATCTTCGGTGCTGGTGAAGAGGCCATAGCCGGCGCACTCAGCGGTGAAGATGTCCAGGTTGCCATCGTTGTTGATGTCCACAAAGACGAAGTCGTACATGTTGGTCGACCACGGCTTGTCTGCTGCGCCGTAGGGATCGATGAACTCGCCGGTTGCGCTGCCTTTGTTCTCCAGCAGCAGGAACGAGCGCAGGTCTGTAGCCACGCAAGGCGGCTCGGATGTATCCACATCTGCTACCCCGATGTCGAGGTCACCATCCAGATCCAGATCGCCGATGCGCAGGTTGGCGCCGTGGCCGGCGGTGCGCACCCAGGGCGTGGTCTCCTGCGTGAAGTTGATATTTGAGTTGGCCGTTACGCCATTTGACATGTTCACGTAATCAGCGCCGTCATCGACGATATAGAAGTCGTAAGCGCTGTCGTTGTTGAAGTCACCGATGATGTACATGTAGGCCTCATCTGAAGGCACAACAGACCAGTCGCTGAAGTTGCCTGTGCCGTCGTTGTACAACACGAAGATGCCGTCTGTACCATACGGCCCTGAAGGCTGATTGGCAGAGAGTTTTACGATGTCACCGTCTCCATCAGCATCCATATCGATGATATTCGCCTGTGTACCAAAGGCGACGTCGATAAGATTACCCAATCGTGCATTGCCTTCATCAGTGAAGTTACCGCTCCCATCATTAATCAGCAGCACATCTTCAGTAGTACCATCCATCACGTAGTTGGAGAAGTACAGATCAGGCGCGCCGTCCCCATTCACATCGCCGGCTGCAACCGAACAATACTGGATAGAACCCGTGTCGAGCACAGGCAAACGAGCGGAAGACTCATTCGCCAGTCCCAGCCACGTACCGCCTGATTCGCCCAGATTACGGTAGAAGGATGGCTGATCGCCAAAAGTGTTGGCAATCAATACATCATCCCAACCATCTCCATCAAGATCTTCAATGATCACATCACGGGCGATGGTTTGCTCCGCAGTAAAGCCGGGCGCAAAGTCCGTGGTGCGGTCTACCAGCGTGCCGGCTTCGTTCATCAAAAGCATATCTGCACGCGCACCAGTACCCATAAACCCTTCTTTCCTTACAACAACGATATCATCCCAACCGTCTTTGTCGAGGTCACCTACAGCAAGGTCTTTTTCCTCACCATCGTTACTATCCAGCGAAAGGGTATTTGTATCATCATCAAAATCAATCCATGTACCAGGGGCCGGGTTTACAGACCAGGTGAAGGAAGTACTCGCGGACGCATCGCCATCTGTAACGGTAACGGTCACACTTGAACTCGCCGAAGCGCCGGCTACAATGCCTCCGCCGATCAAGCCGGTTGAAGTATTGAGCGTTACGCCAGTTGGCAGACCCGTGGCGCTATAAGTCAGGTCATCTCCGTCCGGATCTGTTGCCATGATCTGCAGCACAGTGGCTTCCCCTTCTCCATTCGTCTGGTCAACAACATCGACCAGTTCAGGTGCCTGATTGCTCAATGCATTCACAGAGAGACGATCATTCGGGATTCCCTGCTTTGTGATGCCAGGTCCTTCATATTGCACCGCAAGAGACTGGGCGCCGCCTTTTTCAAAAACGGTCACTTCTATCGCATGAAATCCTGCGTCCAGATTAACGACGCCAGATTCTTCAATCGCGCCATGCAATCCGTCATTGTCTACAACGAGTGTTCCGTTGATAGAAAGCTTGCTGCCATCATCAGACGTAGTATAGAAGGTATAATCGCCGGCTGCTTCGATGTTAATAAATCCGCGATGCCGGAAAGCAAAGTTGTCATCCTGATCGCGAGGCGTCACACCAAAGTTATCTACAACACCCAATTTCTTTGCATTCAGTGCGTCAAAATCAGGTAATAGATCCCAAACACCTTCATAATATTCAAAAGCTACGCCGGCATTAAGTGTAGCTGGATCCAACACCGTCCAGGTAAAGCTGGCCTGAATTTCATTGATGCCATCGCTTACAGAAACGGCAGCGTCATAAGAGCCGGCGCTTGTTGGCGTCCCACTCATCACGCCTGAATTAATATCAATAGAGATGCCTTCGGGCAGATCAGTGCCAGAAAAGATTAACGCATCATTTTCTGGATCAGTCGCGCTAATAGCTACTGAAACGGCTGTGCCTTCAAGCGAAGTCAAATCGCCCGGATTATCAACCGTAGGCTCGCCGCTGTATGGCGACAGGAATCCGCCGGCAATCACTTCAAGTGATCCACCCGGGATCTGCCATGCAACAGCCGTATTGTCACCGCCACCTCCTTCTTTCTGCAAAGCCTCGATGTAGTATCGTTCGCCGGCAACCAGTGAAATTGTCGCAGATTGCTGCTCAGGAAATTTGTACCATTCCTGAGAAGCAGACCAGCCAGGGACGTTCGCGATCATGGAAACATTTGCAGCATCATCGTCTGAACTCAACCACAATTCGCCGTTGTCATCTGTGGCAATCCAGAAGGTATAATCGCCTGTTACTGGTGGGTAGATGTACCCACGGATACGCGTTCCAAACTCATCTGCCCAATTGGTAGGCGTTTCAAAAGACGTTAGTAAATCGGTCCCGTCTGGATTATCTGGATAATCACTATTGCCGGTGAGCAGCGTTATTTCATTTCCAGCAATGCCAGACCACCATTCCCGTAAAATCTCCCCTGTTGCACCCGTGGTAACAGCCCACGTAAATGGAAGATTGATGCTACCGAGCGCATCCGAAACCGTTACATCTACATTGTATGTACCTGCGGCTCCTTCATCGATGACACCAGAAATCTCTCCAGAACCGCTGTTCATAGAAAGGCCGCCTGGTAATCCTGATGCACTAAAGCTAATCGATTCTTCAGATGTAGCCTGGATGACAAGGGAAATTACCGCGCCTTCCGGAGAAACCTGCGTGCCGGGATTTGTAGCCTGAAGCAATCCTTCAGTTGAAATATTGATGATAGCCGCTTCGGAAGGAACGCCATTGGCATCAATACCAAAAAGCATCCAGTTACCCGGTGTTAGCACATTGAGGTTGCTGTGCATGTCCAGGTCATAAGAGCCGGCACCATTTTCAGCAAAAGACACGTCCAGGTAGCGAACATCGCTGTTAACACCGTGCGTGGTAGACGACATTTTGATCATGCTGAATTTTGCAAGACCAGCTGTTGCGTCTATAGAGATAGAAGCGCCATTGCGAACTGTAGCCGGCGCGTTTGTTATGGATGGGCGTGTGGCAAGAGAACCATCGCCATTAAAGAGATAAGGTGGCGAGTAAATTTGCGCATCCATGTGATTCGCTGCACAACCTGAACCACAAAGGCCACCACCGCCTACCCAAACGCGTCCGTCCGTCATAAGCAGTGCCACAGAGTGGTAGTTACGCGGTACAGACATGTCGGACAATTCAGTCCAAATACCCGTATCCGGATCCCACATTTCAGCTGAAAGCACCGTTCCATCATCGCTAAATTTGGATCCTGAAGTATTTCCTCCAACGATGAGCACTTCGCCGCCTGGCAGCATCACGCCATTCTGAAATTTACGTGCACGATGCATGGAAGCCACTTCATTCACAATTGGCGTACCGCCCGTGATATCAATGGTCATTGCCCGGTTGGTACTTGCAAGATTCCCGCCGGCGATAGCCCCACCTGCTACGAGTAATTTCCCTTCATCATACATGATGGTTGCGCCATGCTTGGGATACCAATCTGTAATCTGGGGCCCTGTTTTGACGATAGATCCCGTGCCGGCTGTATTTATCTTGTGCATGTCCGGCGTTGGACCAGAATGGAAAACATCTCCATCGGGTGCAACGTGCAGAAGCGGCCACCAGTTGTTCTCGTAATATCCTGTATAGTTCAGGATAGGTGCACTCAGGTTTACACTGGACAGGGTCCGCCAGCCGGAGTTGTCGTTCCATACTTCTGGAAAGCTTCCACCGCCACTCCCCACAGCAATCATGACATCGCCATCGGGCATCCCAACAGCTGTAGGGTACCAACGACCGTTTGCCATCGGCTCTTCTGTCACCCAGGTATCGTTTGTCGGATCGTAAATACTGGTCAGGTTTACAGTATTTCGGCCACCCATCACGAGTAACCTACCATCCTCCAACATCACCTGATGCGCACAAAACATGTCGTGTGTATTGTGCGGGACCAGTTTAAAATCTTCTGTTACAGGATCCCAGGCTGCCGCATAGGTAAACTCGGCTTGCCCGCCTGGAAAACCATCCTCTTCATTGGATGCCCATGTAAGAATTCGGCCATCTGGTAGATGCGCTGCAGACACTGGAATATGCGGCCAATCAAGTACAGGCCCCCATTCGCCTAAAACATTCAGTTCATTTGCCGCTGCAACACGCAATTGAGACAGGTCAACATTAAATGCAGGATAAGATTGCGCCAACTGCGCCCAGTAGGCATCACTTTGCGCGTGATGGTCCTCTGATTCCTGTGCAAGGGCAGAGCCCGCCAAAAGGAAAACACCCAAGAAGAAGAGCGTGAAAATTCTGGAGATTTTCCACTGATCGTAACTATTCAAATACATACGACTACAGATACAAAGATGAAGTATAATGGTCGGCCGGCGTTTGCAGCAGACTTAACGGAACACAGGAGCTGAGGGGTGTGGGTGCAAAAATCTAAAAGCTCTGTTAAAAATCGATGCTGGTTGTGGGGGAGGAATTCAACAGCAATCGAAAGATAGCTTCTCCTAATATTGGAGATTGTTCAGATATAGCCCAATACATGCGCAAAAATGGCGCAACATAGAATGTGGAAATGGCGCAATGAAATGCGGTAGCAGGGAATTTAGAGCTGCAAAATGTAAAACTGTAGAATTTAGAGGGAATGTCTACGTATTTCTTACATTGAAGCTACTTTTACATTTTACAGCTTCAAATTTTGCAGTTCTAAATTTCAAACCCAATGTCTTCACACTTCAAAAAGCTTGAAAACATGTACTTATCTGCTCCTTTCAACGGTCTCTTTTCGCCAGAGATATCCGTTAAGGAGGGGGAAGCAGAAATCACTTATGAAATTAAACCAGACTATTTTCATGCTGCTTTTGCCGTACATGGTGCGGTTTATTTTAAGGCCATGGATGACGCGGCTTTCTTTGCTGTAAACTCGATGGTTGAAGACGTCTTTGTTCTCACCGTATCATTCACAACGTATCTCACGCGCCCTGTCAGTGAGGGCTTCATGCGTGCCACCGGACGGATTGTTCATCAATCGCGGCGACTTTTTCTGGCTGAGGCCGTCGTAGTAGATGACAAAGGCCGGCAAATCGCACGAGGAAATGGCTCCTTCATGCGAAGCACGATGCCTTTGGCGCCAGAGATCGGATATAAATAGCTCCGAACTCTTCAGGTTATCGGCTTCAAATGCCAATGCTTAAATCCATACACCCAAGCCCAATCAGATTTCATGCGCCTTTACCAGCGGCCTGTCTTTAGCCGGCACCTGTTGATTTGCACCCTGTTTCTTACACTTTCCGGCTGCTTCCTGTCGAGAAAAAACAAACGCCCACTGCCCTTCGAAACAGTTGAAATCCCCGGCGGGGTATTCCGGATGGGCGATGTGTTTGAAGAAAAAAACACGGACGCAATTCCTACCCACAGATCGGTTGTAGCGCCTTTCGAAATGTCAGTTCATGAGATAACGTATGCTGCATACGATTCGTTTGCTGTAGCAACCAACACATCGCCTCCATCGGACGATGGATATGGTAGAGGTACGCGGGCCGTGGTAAACATAACATGGGAAGCCGCCCTGGCCTTTTGTACACATTACGGATTCAGATTACCAACAGAAGCCGAATGGGAATACGCCGCGCGAGACGCTGGCCAGCACTACCGCTACGCCGGTACCGACGATGTGGAAGTCGTAGATGACTACGTTCGCCATATCGACAATAGCGTGTTACATTCTTTTCAAGTTGGCTCCAAAGAACCTAATCAACTCGGCCTCTATGACATGAGCGGCAATGTTTATGAGTGGATTGGAGATTATTACGAGTTTTATCCAAAAGCCGGCGAAAAACCTGCGTATAAGAGCTTTGAAAACTCCTCCATGCGAATCATACGAGGCGGCAGCTTCAAGCAACCTGCTGTACATTCACAAACGTATTGGCGATCAGGTACCTTGGCAGATTTCCCATCCAATGCCATTGGCTTCAGGTGCGCAAAATCACTGCTTGATTAATAGTGGTTAGTGGTTAGTGGTTAGTGGTTAGTGGTTAGTGGTTAGTGGTTAGTGGTTAGTGGTTAGTGGTTAGTGGTTAGTGGTTAGTGGTTAGTGGTTAGTGGTTAGTGGTTAGTGGTTAGTAAAATAGTCTGTTTTGCGCTGCTGGGACAGTATCTGCTGTTTTATTTCAGCCATATAATTCATTTCCCTAAAAATTATTGCCCCAATTCGTATGCTAAAACAAATCGATACATTACTTGTATCGATTTATTAAAATTCTACTTTTCGGCCAAAACCCAACCAACCACTAAAAACTAAAAAAATGATCGACACTGTAGTTTTTGACCTCGGGGGTGTGCTTATCGACTGGAATCCGCGCCACATGTATCGTACGCTTATGGAGGATGAACAGGAAATGGAGCATTTTCTAGCTACAGTATGCACAGGTGAGTGGAATGCGCAGCAAGACGCCGGCCGGCCCTTCGCTGAAGGCGTTGCAATGTTGTCAGCGCAGTGGCCAGAATACCACGCGCTGATCGAGGCCTTTCATCTACGCTGGATAGAAATGATTCATGGGCCCATCTCGAAAACTGTAGACATATTGCGTACTTTACGCGATCAGGGAACGCCCATCTATGCTTTAACGAATTGGTCGAGCGAAACCTTCCCCCTGGTGCAACCTCGATTTGATTTTCTTAGCTGGTTTATAGGCGTTGTCGTCTCCGGAGAAGAGAAACTGATCAAGCCAGACCCAGCCTTTTATCACGTCATGCTGGATCGGTACAATCTGAACCCGGAAAACCTCGTATTTATCGATGACAGCCCTCCGAACATTGTTGCGGCTGAAGGTCTTGGTATTAAAGCGCTGCATTTCACCTCACCCGAAAAGCTCAAATCAGAATTAACTGAGATGGGTTTGTTGCCGGCGTAACGCCCGAACTTAACACACCTTTGGCCTCTCTCTTTTGTCTTACTCTCTAAGCTGGACTTTATCCATTTGAAG
>JBGCEN010000353.1:0-8283 GCA_045106435.1 Rhodothermales bacterium | reverse complement strand
ACGCGCCGGCTTTGAAATACTAAATCAGGCATTGTTTGCATGGTATAAAGACAACAGTCCCCAACGCAATCTATTGCACTATATAGAAGATCAGCGCCTTGTTACTCCATATACTGAGTTGCTGAAAGAAAACGCCCAAATACCCCTTGTTACGTACAAGGATGTGTCGTGGGATATGTACGATTTTCTTAGTCATTTTACGCCGGGTCGCTACGTTTTACGGACCGACGATGCGCAAGCATTCAAAGCGCGTCTTGCTGATATCGTGGGACTGGTTGTGCGCGATAAAGTACTGCTGGAAATTGCGGATCAAGAATCGCTCAATGATAATCCAGATTACAATCGGACGTTGGCCGTCTGGAAAAATAAATGGCTGTTTCAGGAGTATCGAAATTTGCTGCTTGCCGAGCAGCCCAATGCCGATAGCAAGTTGATTGCCACACATGCAGAACGCCTGAAAGATCAATACAAAATTGATGTGAACTGGCGCATGTTAGATACACTACAAACCAATGTGTCGGCCGTGAACCCCACCATGACCGTGCATCTATTTAAAAACAACGCCAACAAAATGCCCTTACCCATCGCGGATCCAAACTGGAAGCGCGCGGACTAATCGTTCCGGGTTCAATGTTCAGCGTTTGTTAAATTTCGTCACTCGTCACTCGTCACTCGTCACTCGAAACTGCATGAAACACCTGATCCTTATCCTCTCAGTATTGTGCCTGGCCCTTGCCGGCTGTCAGCCCACAAGCACTCCTGTGGCCCAACACGTTATTGTACTTGGGGTAGATGGCATGAGTCCTTCTGGTGTGCAGAAAGCAACGACGCCTCATCTGAATCGTGTCATACGTGAAGGGGCATTTACCCTTAAGGCAAGAGCCGTATTGGGTACTTCAAGCAGTCAGAACTGGGCGTCCATGATTATGGGGGCCGGCCCGGAGCAACACGGCGTGACCTCGAATGGCTGGGAAAGAAACAGCTATTCAATTGCGCCAACGGCAACAGGTATGGAAGATATATTCCCGACCATTTTTGGTGTGGTGAAAGAGCAGATGCCGGCGGCAAAAACCGCATCCATTTACGATTGGGGTGGCTTTGGCCGGCTCTACGAGAAAAGCGCGGTTGATGTAGATAAAAACCCTGAAGGACCAGAAGAAACGATGGCGGAGGCGGTGGCGCTTATTAATGAAGGTATCCCAACGTTTACCTTTATTCACCTGGATCATGTAGATGGCGCCGGCCACGGTTTTGGGCATGCTTCTGACGAGTATTTTACCTCGGTAGAGCTTGCAGATAAACTGCTGGGCGATTTACTTACGGCCCTGGATGAAGGGGGCCATTGGGATAACACACTGCTCATCATTTCAGCCGATCATGGTGGGATAGGTACACGTCATGGCGGTGAATCTATGCTTGAACTGGAGATCCCCTGGATGGCGATGGGGGCGGGCGTTATAGCCGGAAAACGAATACTCGATCCAGTAGATACATATGATACGGCTGCCACAGCAGCCTATGCGCTTGGCATCGAGCAGCCCTATGCCTGGATTGCCCGCCCGGTAACCAGTGCTTTTGTCGGCGGCGCAGATCATGCCAAGGTTGCAGCTGTACCTTATGCGCCGGCGCCCCGATTAAGCCCGTCCTCGGGGGAAATTACGGACGCAGGACTGACACTGACTGCAACGGTTGATCATCCAGATGCAACAATCAGGTACACGCTGGATGGATCTGACCCCAATACTGCTTCAACACTTTACGAAGGCCCTGTTACTTTGGCTGAGCCAACGCTCATCAAAACAAAATCTTTTACAACAGGCGGGGGCGAAAGCAGCATCAGTTCCTCCGAATATTTAACAGCCGGCAATGGCGTGCAATACAAGTATTACGAAGGAGACTGGCAGGCAATCCCAAAATTCTCCAACTTGCGCCCGGTGCGTACGGATGAAATTGCGCAGTACGACTTAACAGCAGTGGAAAAGCGCGCAGATCATTACAGTATTCATTTTGATGCAGATTTGCAAGTTGATCAGGCAGGCAGCTATACGTTCGAACTCATGTCTGATGATGGCTCTATGATGTGGGTAAACGGTAAAGAGTTGATCAATCTGGATGGGCCGGGAGGCGCTCGGAATAAAACTGGGGAAATCCAGCTAGACGCCGGCCGTCATCACGTAGAAGTCGCCTATCTCGAAACGTATGGGGATAATGTGCTGAATGTACGCTATGCCGGCCCCGGAATACCGATGCAGCAGATTCCAGCGAGGAAGTTGTTCAAGAGATAGGCGGGGGGGGGGGCTGAATGTCGAACATCCAACAAGGAATATCCAATTCCGAAGTGTTTTTTTCCTTCGAAATTGGATATTCCTTGTTGGATATTCGACATTCAATCATACTCGACTTCCTCCAAGTCTAGCAGTTCACACACCCAATCAACAACTTCTGCTTTACCGAATACCCAGTCATATCGGTTTTGAGACCCGTCCTTGCGGGTACCAACACATACGGCTTTGCCGCCGGCTTCTTCGATAATCAAAACGCTTGCCATGCAATCCCATAAGCGGATATTGAAATCTACCATGGCCCCAATCCAGCCTTCCGCGGCCATTGTGTGGCCAAAACAATCGCAGTAGGTGCGGACGTGTCTGTGAGAACTCATGAGCTTGTCGAAAGCCGGCGCAAGACCACAGTCATCAAACTGTAGGCGTTCCCCAGTGGCAATCACCTCGTCTTCGATTAAATTGCCGGACGCAAGATCTTGCAAGTGTACTGGCATGTTGTTGCAGGTTGTGCCAAGGCCTTTTGCGGCTGCATAGCAACGATTTAGTCCCGGTAAATCAATAATGCTGACTAAAGGGGTTTTACCTTCCAATAAACACAACATCGTGCCGTAAAGCGGAATGCCGTGTTTGAAACTATGCGTCCCGTCAATCGGATCAATGACCCATGTATATGGAGACCCATGATCGATGGAAGGGAATTCTTCCCCAAGGATGTTGTGCGTTGGAAACGATTCAGCCAACGCTTTTCTAATAAACAGCTCTGTTTCCTTGTCGGCGCGGGTGACAAAGCTGTTGTCTGCTTTCTTCTCTGCTTGTAAATCACCTTGCGCAATCTTGAGCAGGTTGGTTCTCGTTTGATCGATTATTTGAATCGCTGTAGACTTTATGGTGTTGAGGTCCATCTATTTATGTGGGGTATCTAAAGTATTACATGAATAAGTGTAAGACGTAGGGCTTTAATCATACAGTTGCTCAATTCTGTTTAGTGAAATAGCCCGCGATGCCATATCACTGCAAGCCCTGACTGCGTGAATAAGGCCGGCGAATCGTTTGTCCTTGGTGTGGCCTTGTTTGTATCGTGCGTAAATTTGCTGAACAATGACACCGATCTTGAACAGGCCATAAACATAGTAGAACACCAGGTCTTTTGTTGATCTGCCACTGGCGTCACAATACCATGTAGCCAACTCAGCTCTGGTTGGATTTCCGGGGACGGTGGTTGGGCTGAGTTTTAACGCCTGCATGGCCGGCGGATCATCCGGCTCAACCCAATATCCAAGCGTCGTCCCCAGGTCCATTAATGGATCACCAATGGTCGCCATTTCCCAGTCCAGCATGCCAATAACTTTTGTCCAGTTGTCTGGAGACAACACCAGGTTGTCGTACTTGAAATCGTTGTGTATCAGCGCGGGTGTGGTTTCTGGTGGTTGATGCGCATGAAGCCACGTGCCTACTTCATCCATTGCAGTGATTTCGTCGGTTTTAGCTCGGTTGTACCTTTTTATCCATCCAGTTATTTGCCGTTGGATATATCCCTCTGGTTGACCCAAATCTTTTAAGCCGGCTTTTGCATAATCTAATTTATGTAACGCCACCAGGGTATCAATAAAGCTGCGGGCAATTTGCGTCATGGTTTGGGCATCGGGCTGCATGGCTTCAGGCATTCCAGTTCTTAGAATGACGCCGTCTATGCGTTCCATGATATAAAACGGTGTACCTAAAACAGATAGGTCTTCGCAATAAGCCCATGGTTTGGGTGCCATACCGGAAATCGCTGATAAGCCGCGTAATATTTTATACTCGCGGTGCATATCGTGTCCAGACTTGATTTGCGCGCCAAATGGTGGCCGGCGTAAAATACAGGTTGTATCAACCCATGAAATCTGGTACGTCAGATTTGAATAACCACTGGGGTATTGCTTTACTTGAAGAGGCGGCGTAAAAGTGGGAAACTGCTCGGAGAGATAGGCAGACAGTGCTGTGTGGTCGAGTTCTTCGCCGGGGCGAATAGAAGACGGGTGGTCACGCCAATCGGTCATGAGGTACCGCTGTTTTCTGTTAAGGAGCGGGTCTTGCTATTTCCCGGGCTGGCAGTGAGGGGCGTGTCCCTGGCTGGAATGCCAGTTTCTGCGGTATCTGATGAACGACTGTCAGCTGTTGTATAGTTTTTTAGAATGAGTCTGGCTGCTCTGCTTTTATGCACTTCATCTGCGCCGTCGTAAATCCGGCTCGCCCGTTCGTGTCTGTACCAGAAAGAGAGGAGGGTGTCATCGCTCATGCCCAGCGCCCCATGAACCTGTATGGCGCGATCGAGCACCTTTTGAAGTACACCGGCTACGTAAAATTTTATCAAGGAGATGTCAATGCGGGCCGCATAGGCGCCTTCAACTTCAATCTTGTTTGCCGCATCTAGTACCATGAGTCGTGCTGCATTGATTTCAACACGACTCTCTGCGATGAAATTCTGAATCGATTGTTTATTCGCCAGGGTAACGCCCGCTTTTAATTCTCGCGACAACGCGCGCCGGCACATCATATCAAAAGCGCGTTCACAGATGCCAAGCCACCGCATGCAATGATGAATCCTGCCGGGGCCGAGACGCTCTTGCGCTATTTTAAACCCTTCACCTTCTTTTCCCAGGAGGAAGCTGCGCGGCACCCTGACGTTGTCAAATCTGATTTCAGAATGGCTCATCCAGTCTTCACCTTCGTCGCCCATGACCGAAATATTGCGGATGCGCTTAAAGCCCGGCGTATTTGTAGGCACAATGATTTGACTGGCCCGCTCATACGGGTTTTCTGCGAGCGGATTGGTAATGGCCATCACAATGGCAAAGCCGGCGCCATCTGCTCCGGTTGTAAACCATTTGTGCCCATTGATGATGTACTCTTCGCCCACCTTGGTTGCGGTGGTCGTGAGAATCACTGGATTTGAGCCGGCCTGTGCGGGCTCTGTCATAGCAAAACAGCTACGTGTAGATCCGCGAAGGAGAGGTTTCAGGAAATGCTGTTTTTGCTCTGGTGTCCCATGAGAAATCAGAATTTCCATATTGCCGGCATCCGGTGCCTGACAATTAAAAATGTAGTGCCCAAAAGGCGTCTTCCCGAGTATTTCGCTGATACGAGCGTATGCCGGCAGGCGTAATCCTAAACCACCAAAGGCATGGGCAATTTGCGGGGTCCACCAGCCCCTCGATTTAACCTGCTCTCTTTTTTGCTGGAGGATAGGCAGCAGATAGTTAAAGCGTCCCTTTTGCCAGCTTTTTTCCAAGGGGATAATTTCCTCATCCACAAATTGCTGGATGGCAAGGAGGGATTTTTCAAAAGTATGTGGGGCAGATACATCAGAAAACTGCATGCTGGTAGCCGGCGAGTGGGCATAAGACTTCCCAGAATATCGAGCATAACACGAATAATGTCCAGTTAGTTTTAAGTTTTCAGTGATCAGTTCTCAGTGATCGGTTATTCAGGAACTGTGCTGGTAAGAATAAACCAAACCTGTAAAACTGACATCTGCAAACTGATCACTGAGAACTGATCATTGAAAACCTGAATACTGATCACTCACCACACCTTTTCGTCTCCCATCAACTTTAATTCCTTGTCAGGATGTAGTTCTGCCAAGGCAAAAGTGTCGAAGTTGAATGTTGATACCGTCAGTTTGTGTAAATACTTGCGATCTTTCTTGGGGCTGTTTAAAAAGATGTGCTGCGTAAAAGGGATTTTGATGCCGTTGATTTCTTTGAAATCACTGAAACGTATTGAGCCGTAGAATTTCTTGTATCCAGGGACCTTCAGGTAGGTGTCTCTGATGGTAAATTCGGCATATTCAATCAGATTGCTTTGCGTGTTAATCCAAACGACATACTGATCGTGTTCCATGTGCGCATCAGTTTTCTCCCAGGTGATGAATACCTGGTCATACAAAATGTCCTCTCGTTCTTTCTGACCAATCGCCGTGATGATCGGTGCTTGCTTTAAACGATCTCCCAGCTCAAAGAAGTATTGGAACGCTGACAGTCCGAACCGTATTTTTTTGTCGGCTTTGTCTTTAAAGTCTACGATACCCCCAGCTTCCTGTTCGTAATATTGCCAGCTTTGCAAGCCGGCCATGAGTCCTTCCTCTTTACCGTTAAGAAAGGTTACCTGGCTGTCGAAAGTGTTGATGGCATATTTCAGTTCTATTTCTGAACGGCTTTCAGGCCATACCTTGCCCATCTTGCCCATTAATCCTCGCCAGTGATCTTCGGCAACCACTGAATACGTTGTGTACTGCGTGAGTTTGTCCATTCCTTGCGCTTTCCAGGCTGCAGTGAGCAACGATTTCCCTTTGGCAATTTGCTCTTCCTGAAGTCCGTCACGTTTGAGGGTTTGGGTCTGGAGATCTGCAAGTTTGCATCCAGAGAAAAGCAGGAGTGTACTTATTGCGAGAATACCCAGCTTGAAGTTCTTCATAGTCATGTATAAGAGTAATTAGACTGAATGGTCTATTTGGGTGCAAAAAAATAGTTCGGAATTACGCTTTCATAAAATCCAGCAAAGTATCTACAATCAAACGCATGGGCTCGGCATCTCCTTTCATTTTGACCCGACCATATGCGCCGTTAACTGCTGTGTGTATTACAGAGGCAAGCTCATACGCGTCCTTTTGATCCGTTATTTCGCCGGCCTGCTGACCTTCTTCGATACATTGGGTAATCAGGCTCAGCCAGTTCTCAAACTGTACATCCAGTGCCTTCGCTATATCATCATTTGTACCAGCCAATTCAAAAGACATGTTATAGACAAGACACCCTTTACTGCATTGCTCCTCTTCAGAAATCGCAATTAAGTTGTAGTAGAAGGAGCGCAGACGTTCTAAAGGGGTTTGATTTTTATCATTAACATGTTGACTAATAAACTGGGTTAATCGATTCCCGTAATAGGAAATCACCTGGAGGGCAAATGCTTCTTTGGATGGGAAGAAGTTATAGAACGACCCTTTGGGAATATTGCAATGCGTCAATACCTTTTTAATCCCGGTGTTATGATATCCGTTTGCACGGAATAACTGTTCGCCGCCGGCAATGATATCGTTTTTGTCGTGTTTAATATTCATGATTGGACTGGTCGGTCTACTTGGTCGTATTTACGATACCTGAAAGTATGAGTTCCCGAGACGTTGGCAAACGACGGTGACATGCGACGATGACATACGACGGGGCGGCACGCAGCCTTTGTTGTCAAGCAAGCAGATAGCCGCCATCGGCCAGGTAAACGCCTCCTGTGCAGTAGCTGGCCGCATCAGAGGCGAGAAAGAGTGCAAGCCCTACCATTTCTTCCGGCTGAGCAATGCGGCCCAAGGGAAGAGATTTTTCTATGTGCTCCATCATTTTGGGATTTTTCCATAGAGCAGCGCTGAATTTTGTCTGTACAAGTCCCGGGCAAATGGTGTTTACCCTGATGCCGGCTTGCCCCCATTCTTTGGCCATAACCTTTGTCATCATTGAAAGTGCAGCTTTACTGATACTATAAAGCCCAAGGCCAGTATCGGGCTTAATTGCTTCTACGGAACTGATATTAATGACCGATGCGCCGGGGCTTTCGAGGAGGAACGGAAAGGCCTGTTTGCAAATCAGAAAGGGGCCTTTGACATTTACATTCATGATTTTGTCAAAGACTGCTTCATCCGTATCCTGGATGGGGCCATAAACAGGATTTGTAGCGGCATTATTGATCACAATATCCAGCTGGCCGTGAGAAGCTGCAATTGTATCCAGTGCCCTTTTTATGTCCTGCGGTTCGCCAGTATGACAAGGAATACCCGTAACATCCAGACCTTCTTCGCTGAGCGCTAGTGCAGCGGCTTCGATAGATTCCTTGTTTCGGCTACTGATAACCACGCTGGCACCGAGTTCGGCAAGTCCTCGAGCTATGGCGAAGCCAATGCCTTTGCTTGCCCCGGTGATAAAGGCCGTTCGGTCGCTAAGATCAAATCGCTGGGCTATGGGCATTTGTGTCC
>JBGCEN010000352.1:0-40017 GCA_045106435.1 Rhodothermales bacterium | reverse complement strand
GGTGCTGGATGAAAAGAAAGACCACATTTACGAAGAGCTCAAGTCGCAGTTGGCGATTTTTGAAAAAGCTGGCATCGAAATAGATCATTTCTCGGATCATCATGGGATGGTAAGTCACACAAAGATCGGTCGGAAAGCGCTCTACAAAGTTGTATTGGAGTACAATAAAGCGAACAATAAACGTATATCGATCCGAAATCCGCTTTTCATAAGTTCGTTAATCAAACGTCGCGAAAACTTTTTACACACGTCGAATTGCTTCAAAGCCTCAGCGCATCCTCTTGCGATTTTGAATCTGATTCGAGATGCCGTTCACATTGTTTCCGGGAGGCATAGAGGCATGAATACGTACCAGTTTAAACGGAAAGGCCAAATGAACTTTCTCAAGGAGATGAACAAGGTGGGCATTCCATCAACGGACTACTTTGTAGACTCCTTTTGGGGTTCAAAGACCGAAAAGACGGTCAGGGAAGTGTTCAATAAGAACAACTACAACGTAGGTTCTAAAGTAACACGTCCCCTTGATCCAGAAGAGCCAACGGTTGAGATCATGTTACACATCGCCAAATCAAAGAACAGATTTAGCGGCAATTATAAAAAAGAAATCGAGCGTCTGGAGAAAACCAAAGGCGTAGACCCAGGCTATGTGAAGGGGGGGCGTGTGGAGGAATTTAAACTACTTGAGAAATTCCTGGACAGGCATCTCAAGAAGAAAGACCGCGTGTCGTTTAAGCAATACATCCGCCCGTTGGCGTAGCTGCTGGGGAGACAAAAAAATCCCTGCAGGTGTTGAGCCGGCAGGGATTTGTAGTGGGCCCGGTAGGATTTGAACCTACGGCCAATGGATTCACCTTCTGCGCATTTCCACGCAGGGTAGGACTATATCATCACCCTCGTCTTTCTCGTTAGGGTGGCGGGCGCTGGTGATGGTTTATTGCATGGCTTGCTCACCATCTAGTCTCTGCACCTTCCGGTTACTGCACGGTATTACAAAATATCGTGCTAGCCTTCACCGGCTTGGCTCAGGATTGCCTTATCTCACGACGTAGGTTTCCCTGAATTCACCCGCTGCGCACTGTCTGGTTTCTCAGACAGGGCACCAAGAACATATTTTCTAATGAGAGAAAGATCCAATTCAGGATTGTGTATTTCTGTATGACAATTAGCACAAAGAAGTATACATTTTTCCGCTTCTACCAATATTTTACTCCATCTCGTATTAGACAGTCGGCGTAAATCCAATTGAAATTGTTTTTGCGCCGTTGAAACATGATGAAACTGTAATGCAGCTAAGTTTCTGAAATATCCACATCGTGAACAACAGCTGCCCATCAAGTCAATTAGGTGAAGCTTCCTGCGAAGGCCACGCAAAGTTTGAGAGTGATAGGTATTGGTTTGCTGTTTTACACGATGGTAATGATTTCGCTGTTTACAAGCATTACAGCAGAACTTAATCTGCTTGCCAATTAATGGTTGTCCGCATTCAATGCATTCTCTCATCGAATCAAAGAACTGTTCTCAATGAGTCCACTGCTCTAACCGCTGAGCTACGGGCCCCGTTTTTAGAGCAAGTGATACTCACTTTTTGGTTTCAGGTTCAAAAATTGTCGCCTAAAGTTCATCTTTGAATGCAGAACCTGGGTGATTATAAACCTGAACATCAGATTGTAACTACGGATTATCGGGTTCCTCAATCCACATGAGCCAAAGAAAACCTTTCAAATCGCCAATAAAAATTACACAGAATTAGCGATATATTATTGACAATTTAAAAGGAGCAGCAGATCTTTCTCAACACCCTAAACCCTAAACCCTAAACCCTAAACCCTAAACCCTAAACCCTAAACCCTAAACCCTAAACCCTAAACCTCATACAGGTCGTGGATGGCGCGCAGGGTGCTGCGCATCATGCGCTCTGAGTCTTCTCTTGTGGCGCTTTTGAAGCCGTGGATGATGTCGTTGCCACGGGATACGATGTTGCGGAGTTCTCTTTTTAAATGGCGATAGGGTCGTAGTAAGCAGAGCATGCCAATCATCTGCGCCAGGGATGGATCGGGGGCGTCCATAAACCAGCGCCTGTTCGATTTTGATATTACTTGTTCTACATAAATGTAATTGTCGGAATGTGGGTCGTTCAATCCTTGTTGTTCAAATACGTCGCGGATGCTAATCTCCAGGGCCGTCCGGCACAGCGCGTACGTTGCGTGGTATTGCTGGAAAACAAAACAATGGCGCAATTCGCCAACAAGCGACTCCAGATGCCTTGGGAAACTGCCGGCACCCACCACCAATGAACCCACCTTGTACAACTCTTCGATGTAATCGTACGGGTCAAACCAGGAGAAAAAGTGCTCGGCACTGAGATCCTGGATACTCTCCATATCAAGTTCATCCTGAAAAAGACCCTTCATAAATGGATTGGGCAGGTCTTCTCCAGAGCTGATCAACTGGAGGTGTGTCAGGATTTTTTTGTCCTCCACATCCGGTAGATGCATCACGGAATTGGAGAACAAGCGCAAGCGAATGTCCTGCCTGACTTGTTGATATTCCTTAAGATGTTCGTGTGCCTTCTCTACATCTCTGTCTTCGATTGTTGCATCAAGTACAGCTTCGTAGAGAGACTCTAGTTTTTGAACTTTCTGAACCAATTCTTCCATGTCTTCTTCCTTGTCGTTGACACAGTTTGCTGTCGCTGGATGTGAATAGGCCGATTTTTTTTATAACCGCGCAATGTCTATTGACACGGCTTTGGCTACAAAATACACGGCCACATGTGCTTGAACTGGAACGGCGTTTTAAAGGGTCTGGCGCTAGAACGGTTATCGGTGGGATTGGCTAAAAGTAAAGCGGGTGCTTAATTTAGGAGTCTGTGAGTCTGTGAGTCTGTGAGTCGCGGGCGGCAGGGTAGGTGTTGTGCGTGCCTGGGAATGATGGGGTAGGGCTATAGGTGTATGTACAGGTGTTTTGGTGCAAACTGGTAAAGGGCTAGAACCAGTAATTACTCGTCTCTTGCTTTGAGGAGAGAGGCCGCAGATTCATACCAGCTTACCACACGATCATTCTCGAAAGAAATTGAGGAGTGGCCGTATTTGAAAATTTGTTCTCCATATTGATCCGGTGTGCCTTGTGCTGCGATCACTTCGTCGCGTGTAGATCCTTTGGTGAAGAACTTGGTGCTGGTTGGTGTTGACGGTTTTAAATCTATCTTTAATGGATACGATGCAGCCTGATTCCATCCGATGACTCGATTATCTTTAAATTGAATGGTCGAATAGCCGTAATGGTAGATATTATCTGCAAAATGCGTTGGTGTACCTTGAATCGATAGCACTTCATCCCGTGTTGAGTTGAACGTGAAATGGGATGCATTGGAGATTACTCTTGGCAGTAATTTGGCTCTGAGCGGTGTATCAGCATGTTGATGCCAACTGACAACGCGGCCTTTTTCGAATGATACCCGCGATTCTCCGTAGCGAAGCTCTCTGCCCCGATCACGATAATGATCTGGCGTGCCTTGAACTGCAACAACTTCGTCTCTGGTAGATCCTTTGGTAAAGAATGTGGCCTCATATCCTTTAATCGGAATCATCTTCACCATGAGCTGGGTGTCGTGAGACTGATGCCAGCCGATAACGACGTCGTCTTCAAAGAAAACAGAAGAAAACCCATAGCGGAAGAGTCCATGCATCGTCTGCTCCGGCTCACCCTGTACAGCAATCACATCAGATTTAAGGGAGCCAATGGTGAAAAACCCGACCGGCGCCTGGTGTGTGCTAAGTTTTCGGGTGTTGATTGGGCGCTGTCCGGTCGTAGCCAGATTTTCAGCCTGTAGCGCAGCGTCTCCTGCATCGACGGTCATTGCTGCCGGCGATGAGACGGCACCTTGTTCAGATCCAGGTGGTGTCGCAGAGGCGCTTATGTCAGGGCCTGTTTTCCATTCGGCTAACGTAGGCGGGTTGGCGTCGTTTTGTCTGAGGAAAAAGAAAATACCCGCAACTGCTATAGCTAGAAGTGCTCCTGCTGCAAGGTAAATAGCCATCGAGTTTTTAGCCCGGCGCCTTTTTTTGGATGCATAGGTGTAGTTGTGGCCGTAGTTACCGTACTGAATCGACGTTTGCCTGCGTCGTGCCAGCGTGTGTGCAGATGCGGTAGACTGGCGAAAAGGTGTTTGTGATGTTTGCGTGCTACCGTTGCCATTGCCGGTATTGCCATTTGAGCTAGGCCTTGCGCGTGAGGTCGAATGATGTCGTGGGCGACTCCTGTAAGCGTTGGGCTGCGATCTTGTTGAGCCATTGCCTGATGGCCGGCGATGTTGGGGCCGGCCGTTGGGTGTCGGACGTGCATAGCCCGAGTACGACTGGCCTGAGCCAGAAGATGTGTCCGGAGAATACGGTTTGTACCCTGTATAATTGGGGTTACCGGGTGAAGGGTTCGGGTTTTCGCCGCCAGACTGTTTGCGTGCCTTCTGGCGTGCCTGGTACGCACGAATCTTCTCGTATGCCTCGTTTATCTCGGCAAGCTTTTCGGCAGCCTTCGATTTCAAGCGAGGGGAGTCGCTTATGAATCGATCTGGATGCCACACCTTCGCTAAATCCCGATAGGCAGTTTTAACCTCATCCGGTGTAGCACCTGGTAGCAGTTCTAATTTTTCAAAATATTGCTTCATGCAGACACCAGCAGCATCAACATCAATTATGGCCTATTGATGATTGGCAAAAGGGCTTTTTAAAGATTGACCGTATTAATAAGCGATAGGCTCTTTATACCCAGGGAATGGTTCATTTTCATCTTGGACAGGAGGCTGTCCGAAGAAACATAGAATAGAGGTAGCACACCTATTACACCGGCTATACAGTGCAATGCTATACTCGTCCCAAGTCAAAACAGCCACGGAGGTAGCTTGGCTGATAAATATCAAGTCTCGTCAGACCTGGGGTACTGTTCTTAAGATAAGCAAAAACTTACATGTCTTCTCTTCTCCGTCGGTCACTTTTACAGCATAACAGCTTTTGAAATAAAATACAATACACTTTCGACTGAATAAACACAGGTTTGTGACATTCTGCATCCGTTTCAGGGTTTGATTGCGAACTACAAATAAGACCCTTTGTGAACGCTCTCGAAGGGGCATGAGAAATCAGGTCAAACCCATTAATTGACTGCAGAAAAGCTCTACTAACTACAGCCAAAAGTACATAGCCGGATGTGGTCAACGCTTAAAAAATTCCCTGCACTTGATAGTATCATGTAACTGCGTTCAAAAAAAGATTTGCTCACCACATTATTACGATTGAAGAAGATTGAAAATCAAGAATATTTTAAACTCGACCTTGAGCGATCAGCCTTCACGCGCTGCTGTAAACTTGCTAGTTGACGAATGTTATCGTTTAGCTTTGGCTTATTTGCAGAAAAAAGCGCGTTCAGGTTATTTATTGCCACATCTCTTTGGTCTTTCGCTCGAAGACCTTTCGCTCGATTGTTTCGCTGATTTATTCCAGAGAAACGAGAAAGGCGGCTTCAAACTCTTACAGCAATACTTCAATTCTGTTGACTGGAGAGACGCAAGTGATAAAGAAGTTTACATCATTTTGCGGCGCCTCATTTTTAGTAAAGTAAATGAAGGTTTATTCCGGCGCTACAGAGAAGCTGACCCGACGCTCGCCAAAATCATCCGCAATATCAAGGACGCTGTGAAGGCTGATACCAGCCTGCAGATGACAAGATATAACGGAAGTGCATGGCTGATTGTGGGTAAAGAAGAAAGTGATATGAATAATTTGCCAATTGCACCGGTTGAGGTACTTGAGGCACATCTTATCGCTTATTTATGCCGATCTGCGAGCTCACATGAACTGGTTTCTTCGTTTATAGATTTTATCGGAGAACATCCCTACTACGGTAACGCCTATCCGGTTACTGGTTTTGCACAGGCCATTCGCGCCGCGTATGTGCATGTAGGAGAGACCAGTAGTGTCGTTGAAGATCCTGATCAGGTATTGCGTCCGGAAGAAGTAGAGCAGGCTATCCAGCATGCCACGCAGAAAGTACAGACTGTAATGCACGACTCTTATGTAAAGAAGGGTAAAGTTTGCATGTCTACTTTCGACACCTACTTCCAAACGGTACAGGATATCCTGACATCTCAGTTTGTAAGGGATGCGAGACCTGTAGGCTCTTACTTTGATGCACTTCAGTATTATATCCCGGGACTTTCAAGAGGATCTTATAGCGAAGATCATCGGAATATCCTGGAGTATATCACGAAGCTCTCTCGCTCTCAGTTACTGGTATATTTGAAGAATCATTCTTGATTCGACTTTAGGCCGGATGCTTTGATCATTCGGTTGTTGAAATTGATTTGAGGACGAGGAAATTGGAAGCATAAAGCGTTTTGAACGCCGGCTTCCAGTCTCCTCGCCCTTTTTTTGTTTAATGCCCTCAGCGCATTTTTTTCTGAAATCCTTTTGCCTGAGAAATTTTCTCAAAACTCTGTTCCGTCAAACTGTTATTGGTAACATGTTGAAACGCACAGAAATTTCAGAAAAGAATACCCGTTTTCACAGCCTATGCGGGGCGTTGAGGCTATTTTTCTAAGGCAAGCTGTTGACATATGTGCTTCTGGAAGTGTACTTTGGTCAGTCTTATCTAATTTAATAAGGATCATGTCTCAATGGAGCGTATTGACGAGATAGATGCAAAAATACTGACTTTGCTTCAGAACCACGGACGGATGAAGCGTAATCGCATTGCAGAAGAAGTAGGCCTTTCGGTGCCTTCGGTCAGTGAGAGAATGCGCAAATTAGAGGATCGCGGGGTTATCAAAGGATATCATGCGGTCGTTGATGCAAAGCGCTTACATATCGACATCACAGCCTTTATCCGCGTGAATGTTGATAGCTCATCGCACTACGATAGTTTTGTGGATAAAGCGTCGGCGTTGCCCGAAGTACTTGAGGTCCATTCCATCACGGGTGAGGGATCCCACATCCTGAAAGTGAGGACGCAGAATACAACCTCTCTGGAAAATCTGTTGGCAGCCATACAATCCTGGTCTTCTGTACATGGAACGTCTACCAGCATTGTCCTCAGCACGTATAAAGAAACCAGGTCTGTAGGGGTTGTACCTATTAATCTGCACGTCTCCACTGAATCTGCCTAGCATGCCCCAGTCATTGTCTGTGGCTAGTTTAGGGTTCAGCGTTAATTGGTTTGCGAAACCTCATTTCTATAAAGAATTGCTGATTCCCCATGCACTTTAGCCAAGTATGTGTAGTTGCATGAATACCCATGCCTTCTAATTTCTGTTATATAGTTTGAACAATCGGCACGGTTTGTTAATTCCCGCTCTTTCTCTCTCTCAGTCTTTTAGGAAAAACCGCTTTTCTCCTGTGTTTCGCATGTTTTAAGGGCGAGATAGGATTTGTGTCAATTCGCCTAAATATATTAGGTATAGTGCTTTTGGAGCGGGTCGAAGTTTGAAGAATGTGATAATTGAGCTATTATTTTTTAGATTTCGCGGATTAAATTAGCTATATTCATTTCGATTGCCTCCTTACTTATTTAGTCTTGATAGTGTATGTGCTTAAAACATATGGTCTTATATGACAAGTTTAAGACCATATCCATCCATACCCAATAAATGATGTAAGCCAGGCTACCATTCCCGCTTTTTATCGTTATCAATTGCTTTATCAGAGTTAACATCGAAATGGCTTCAAAACTAGAATACATTTGGCTCGATGGGTATAAACCCACACAGAGCCTTCGATCAAAAACACAAATACGAAAAAACTTTGGCGGAACGCTGGAAGAATGTCCTATGTGGTCGTTCGACGGTAGCTCTACTGAGCAGGCTACTGGTAGTTCATCAGATTGTCTGTTGAAGCCTGTTGCAATATTTCCCGATCCAAGCCGTCATAATGCATACCTCGTGATGACTGAGGTGCTAAATGCTGATGGTACACCTCATGAGTCCAACGGGCGTGCCACCATTGAAGAGGATGATGACGATTACTGGTTCGGTTTTGAGCAGGAGTATTTCCTGTGGGACGTTGACACTGATCTACCACCTGGATTCCCCGTTGGCGGCTATCCGGCGCCGCAGGGACCTTACTATTGCTCTGTAGGTGCGAAAAACGCTTTTGGCCGCGACTGCGTCGAAGAGCATTTTGATATTTGCCTGGAAGCCGGCCTTAATGTTGAAGGCATCAATGCTGAAGTTGCTGCCGGTCAGTGGGAGTACCAGATTTTCGCCAAAGGGGCCAAGCGCGCCGGCGATGAAATATGGGTTGCACGCTATTTATTGGAACGCGTAGGCGAATCCTATGGCTATGCGATCAATCTGCATCCAAAGCCTTTGGGAGCCACGGACTGGAACGGTTCAGGCATGCACGCAAACTTTTCTAACGGTATAATGCGTGATGTGGGTGGAGAAGAGAACATGAAGAAGATCTGTGAAGCCTTTGGTCGAAATATACAGCGACATATCAGCGTTTATGGTGCTGATAACGATCAGCGTCTGACAGGTGCTCACGAAACACAGTCTATCGACAAGTTTAGCTATGGTGTTTCTGACCGTGGCGCGTCGATTCGTATTCCCGTTCCTACAATCGAAGATGGTTGGAAAGGCCGGCTTGAAGATAGAAGACCAGCTTCCAATGCAGATCCGTACAAGGTTGCTGCAGCCATTATCAAAACGTGCAAAGAAGCATAGTGTGTTTCTCTTGCGATTTTTAAAGCGTGGCCGTCAATTGATGGTCACGCTTTTTTTGTGTCCTACTCTGTTGCCGGCTTTTTGCGTAACCAGAACCATGAGACGGGTACCCCTGTGGCTATAAACGCCAAATCCATCAGCGAATTTTGCCATTCAAAAACGGCACGAAGAACCACCAGCGCAATCAAGCCTAATAAGTAAATAGCCGGCAGGATAGGATAAAATGGCATTTTGAAGCCTTCGTATCCATCTTCTTCATCCATTCTGAGCTTGAATAACGCAATGGTGGTGAGGATGTAGAACGTAAGGATGGCAAAAACCATCCCGGCCACAATTGTTTCGAAGGAGCCTCGAACCAGTAATATCACGGCACCCCAAATACCGTGAGCAAGCACCGCACGCGACGGCGTACGAAAGCGGGGATGGATGTGGTCGAGCCATTTGAAGAACAGTCCATCATGTGCCATCGCATAGTAGACGCGCGATGCAGACATGTATGTGCCATTGATACTGCCTATCACCGAGATGATCACAAGAATAGAGACCAGTGCTACGCCAATCGGACCAAAAAAAAGTGTCGCTGCATCAGACGCTACAATGGTACTGCTGCGTACGCCATCAAGACCAAGCGTCATGTGGTACATGGTGACGGTCACAATATAAATAAGCACGGTGCAAGACAATCCGGTAATCAATGCAATGGGAATGGTACGCTTTGGGTTTTTCATTTCCCCCGCTACGTATCCAACGCGGTCCCATCCGATGTATGAGAAAAGGACAAGCATGATCGCGGCTACTGTATTGCCAACAGGGCCTAGCGAAGCTGTTGGCGCAAGGGTTGTGTCAAGGGGTTGCGCAGTGTCTTGTATCAGTAGCATTCCGCCAAAAGCCAGGATGAAAAGCCCGACAACTTTGAGTATCGTTGTGACGCGTTGAAACAGGCCTGCATATTGAATCCCTGTATAGTTAAGGATGCCTATACAAACAATGACCAGCAGCGCCGTGGCTGTATGTACCCAGCCGGCAAGTGGAATAAAGTATCCTATGTAATTGGCAGCAATGAGTGCCAAACCGGCAGCCGGACTTGTTCGGATAATGAACAACTGCGCCCACCCAAAAATGAATCCTGCAAAAGGGCCGAATACGCGATGTATATAAACATATTCACCTCCGGTGTACGGAAGCCGCGCACCTAACTCGGCATAGATTAATCCGCCAATGATCACAAATACGCCGGCCAGAATCCATAATAAAAGAATGGAGGAGAAGGCGTCCTGATACGTGGCAATGATTTGGGGCGTAGAATAAATGCCGGCGCCAATGGTGATGCCAATTAAAAGCGCAATGCCATCAAATGCAGTCAGGTTGCGACGAAGTGAAGGTGTTTCCTGTTTTTGTTCAGACATCTATATATTCCAGGGCAGGTAGCGGGAGGAGCAAGATAGGAAACATAAAGATTTGTGCGCGATTTCTCTCAGGATGAATATGTGCAAGGATCTGCATCACACACCATGCGTAGGTTCTTGGGCACGAGTAAAACTGGCATTGCGGCGCGATCCGGAATCATTCCCAGGTAAGGGAGATTCATGAGTCTCCCCGGCAGTCATGGCATTCACGATCCTCCGAACTGCGATCAAAAAAGATGAAACCACTAGCACGGCTGAATCATTTTCTTTGGAAGTATAAAAAGCTCTTTATACCTGGATTGCTATGTGCGGCGGCATCGGCTGCGTTTTCTGTGGCCGTACCCATGGTGGTGCGTATCATAATTGATAGCATGCCGCGGTTTGTGAGTCTGTTCAATTTGTTCGCCGGCACCGAAGTGCAAGGCTACCTGTTTGCGCAGTTTTTTGTTTGTTTATTGCTGTTTGGGACGGTCATCATCGGGTTAAGTCTGCTCAGCGGTACCTTCACCTTCCTCATGCGGCAGACGATTGTTGTGATGTCGCGGCATGTTGAATATGATCTCCGAAATGACCTCTATGGTCACATGCAGGGCCTTTCGCGGCGATTTTATGTGCAACATGCAACGGGCGATTTGATGACCCGTGCAACGAGCGACATCGAGCAAGTAAGGCGCTACATCGGGCCGGCGATGATGTATACAGCGCGGGCGCTCGTGTTTGTAATTGCAGCCATTTCGGCCATGGCTTTTATCTCCCCCAAGCTTACACTGTTCGCCATTATTCCGATGCCACTGCTTGCTATTTCAGTGTTTTTTGTGGCAAAGGTGGTCCATGCGCGAAGTGATGCGCTGCAAAAGCAATACTCAAAGTTAACAAGCCGCGTGCAGGAAGCCCTTGCCGGCATTCGCGTCCTGAAAGCCTACACCCGGGAAGAAGCTGAAGCTGAAGGGTTTGAAGCAGAAAGCGATATCTATCGCATGCGAATGCTTGACCTTGCACTGGTCGATGCTGTGTGGCGGCCTGTATTTCTTTTACTGATTGGGATGTCGGCGATTATTGTTGTCTGGGTGGGCGGCGGCCTGGTTGCAGAAGGAGCCATCACAATAGGCAACATCGCTGAATTTATTATCTATGTCACACTGATGACATGGCCTGTCGCGTCTATGGGCTTTGTGATTACGATGATTCAACGTGCTGCAGCCTCAATGAGCCGGTTGTCAGAGATCCTGGATACGGAGCCTGATATCAACGACAGTGAATTAACCGAGGCTTCGTTGACAGACGTTACGGGATCGATCGCTTTTGACGGCGTTAGCTTCAAGTATAACGAGGAGGGACCGTGGGTTTTAGATGACGTGTCATTTACAATTCCAGCCGGCGCAACGCTGGCCATTGTAGGCCGCACTGGCTCGGGCAAAAGCACCCTCGTTGAGATGGTTGCCCGCCTGTTCGATCCGACAAAAGGCACGGTGCAGATTGATGGACGCGATGCCCGGGAATTCCCTGTGCAGGTTTTGCGTAGTGCCATCGGTTATGTGCCGCAGGAAGTATTTTTGTTTAGTGATACTGTAGCCAACAACATCGCCTTTGGCAAACTGGATGCCGGCCAGGAAGAAATTGACGAGGCTGCACGCGAAGCAGAGCTACTGGAAAATATTCAAGACTTCCCTGAAGGCTTCGAAACGTTTGTTGGAGAAAGAGGCATTACGCTTTCAGGTGGGCAAAAACAACGGAGTTCTATCGCACGTGCCTTGATTCGTGATCCACGTATTTTGATTTTGGACGATGCTCTGTCCGCAGTAGATACGAAGACGGAGAGCAATATCCTTGGGCACCTGCGCAATCATTTTGGCCAACGAACCATTGTTATTGTAAGCCACCGAATTTCAGCTGTGCAGGAGGCAGACCTTATTCTTGTATTGGATGAAGGCGCTATTCTTGAACAAGGCTCTCATGCCGAACTTCTCCAAACAAACGGTATGTATGCTGATTTACATCGCAAGCAGTTACTCGAGCAAGAGATCGAAGCTTTGACGTGAGGAGGGTTAAGATGTCAGTTATTAGTCTTCAGTTAACAGTTTTAAGCATGAAGAATCTGATAACAGAGAACTGCAAACTGAAAACTTAAAAAAACGTGATCGAAGTAATTCCCTTAGGAACAGGATCGGCGTTGCCATCAAAGGACAAGCATTTCTCGTCGATTGCTGTTGAGGTTGCGCGTGAGCTGTTCCTTTTTGATTGTGGAGAAGGCACGCAACATCAATTGCTGCATTCATCTTTACGATGGTCCAAGCTAAAGGCCATCTGTATCACCCATTTACATGGCGATCATTATTTCGGTTTGCCCGGGTTACTCAGTACGCTTTCACTCTTAAGGCGCGAAACGCCTCTGATTGTCGTTGGTCCGGTGGGTATAAAATCTTTTATCGATACCATACCTTCACGCATTCCCGGTGATGAAAGATCTTATGAGATTACATTTGTTGAACTGGATCATGAGATAGGTGGTAGGGAAGTGTATCTGTCGGATGGGTGCAGGATTGTGTCCCATGCGATACAGCATAGCATACCCGCATATGGCTATCGTCTGGAAGAAAAAGATACGCCGGGGAATCTGGATATAGAGAAGGTTAGAGCATTAGGGATCGAAGATTTTGCTGATTTCCGCCGGCTCAAAGCGGGTGAAGCGGTTGCGTTTGGTGCCGGACAGCAGCTGGATCCTGCTGATGTTGTGACGCCAGCCAGCGCCGGCGCTGCCTTTGCCTACATTACGGATACCCGCCCCTGTAATGGCGGCGTAGAGTTGGCCAGAGATGCGCAACTTGTATATCATGAGGCCACGTTTATCCATGCTGATTTGGAACGGGCCATTAAAACAACGCACGCCACAGCTCTGGAGGCTGCACAAATTGCAAAGGATGCCGGTGCCCGGCAACTCATCATCGGTCATTTTAGCGGCAGATACAGGGATGCGAATTTACTTGTTGATGAAGCGCGCCTTGTATTCAAGAACACAGAAGCGGCTGAGGAATTAAAGCGATACGTTTTAAACGGAGCGGTTGATTTAGTCGATAAAGACGCAAATTTCTCAGGAGATACGACCTCCAATGAGGATACGCCGGCCTCAACAACTCCGGCACCTGAAATACACAAACTATCCTCTTTAAAGCCTGCAGGGCTTAAATCTACAGGCCTTAAACCTGCAGGCCTTAAACCTACGGGCCTCAAACCTACAGCGCTTAAATCTGTAGCGACCAAATCTGCCACACCACAAGAGAAAAGACCGAAACCCACAAAAGAGTAAGCAACCCTAATCATTGGCGAAAGAGAAAGCACATAGCGAAGACGAAGAGCAAAAGCCGCCAGGTATTGATGGCAAGCTTTTTCGTCGCATTGTATTCTACTTGATGCCGTATAAGGTATGGGTCACGTTTGCTTTTATATTGGTGCTTTTTTCTGCTTTTCTGGGCCCTTTACGGCCAAAGCTTGTCCAAATTGCGATAGATGATTATATCGTGGTTGGCAATCTTGAAGGGTTGCAAGATTTTATCTGGATATTGATTGGCGTGCTGTTTGCCGAGGGTCTATTGCTGTTTATCAATGGCTACCTGACGCAATGGATTGGTCAGCAAGCCATTTATGATGTGCGTACAAAGGTGTACCGGCACATCCAAAATCAGCCCTTGGGTTTTTTCGATAAAACGCCTATTGGTAAACTGATCACGCGTACCACCAGTGATGTTGAGTCGTTGAGCGATGTGCTGTCTGCCGGCATTGTGACCATTCTTGGGAGCCTGTTCAGGATAATCTTTATCGCCGGGTTTATGTTCTCCCTGAACTGGATGCTCGCGCTTGTGACATTGGCCGCATTGCCTGTCATGATCTATGTCACGTTCTGGTTCAGAAAGAAAGTACGCGAACAATACCGGGAAACGAGAAAGCAGGTGGCCCGCTTGCATTCTTTTGTTCAGGAGCATGTGACGGGCATGACGATTGTCCAATTGTTCAACAGAGAGCGGGAAGAACTGCGACGCTTCAGGGACATCAATGGAGACCATCGGCAAGCGCAAATTCGTACCATCTTTTACTTTGCCCTGTTTTGGCCGGCGGTAGACATCATCGCCTCGTCAGCGCTGGGACTCGTGCTCTGGTTTGGTGGAGTGCGGGCTATGGGGAGCGCCCTGTCTGTCGGTATCCTGATCGCCTTTATCCAGTACGCACGTCAGTTCTTTGAGCCCATCCGGAATCTATCTGATCAATACAATACGCTGCAGAGCGCAATGGCCGGCGCGGAGCGGATCTTCGGGTTGTTGGACAAGGATTATTCCATCAAGGAAACAGACATGCCTGTAGAAATTGAGCGGTTTAATGGGCACATCGAGTTCAAAAACGTTTGGTTTACCTATGACAAAGAGGTGGAAGAAGACGCGGACAAAAACTGGATTCTAAATGATGTGTCGTTTGTGGTGAAGCCAGGGCAGACCGCTGCGATTGTTGGTGCAACCGGTGCCGGCAAAACCACAATCATTAATCTACTGCTGCGATTTTACGAAATCGACAAGGGGCAGATTCTGGTGGATGGTATTGATATATGTGATATGAGATTGACGGACTTGCGCCGGCATATTGGCCTTGTATTGCAAGACGTCTTCTTGTTTTCTGGCTCGGTGAAAAGAAATATTACCCTCGACAACGAAGAGATTGACCAGGAGGCCGTAGAGGAAGCAGCCCGGCTTATCGGTGCTGACGGGTTTATTAACAAACTTGCGGATGGCTACGCACACGACGTACGCGAACGCGGCGCGTCGTTGTCGCACGGGCAACGGCAATTGCTTTCTTTTGCGCGCGCGCTGGTTTATAACCCTTCGATCCTGGTGCTCGATGAAGCCACTTCGAGTATCGATACGGAAACAGAGGAGATGATCCAGAACGCATTAGAGAAACTGATCGAAGGCCGTACATCACTCGTCATCGCGCACCGGCTGTCGACTATTCAGGATGCGGATTGCATTCTGGTGATGCACCGAGGCAAACTGAGAGAGCACGGTACCCATCAAGAACTGCTTGCCCTCGGTGGGCTCTACCGCAAGCTATACGAACTCCAGTACAAGGAACAGGAGCGCACAACCACGGCTTGATGGAGAGGGCGGGGTTCTTTCCTTTGGGCAGTGAGCTTTCTTATGGACGCGATGCATTCTTTTGGGCGCAATGCTTTCTTTTGAAGCAGCGTTTTCGTTAAGCAGGCGGAGGAACTTTACTTATCTTATCGTATATCTACGATATACAATGAATTCATTGAACTATGGCGATCGCAAAAAAAGAAGACTTCTCTGCAGAAGAAGTTGAACTGGCCGAATTGGCTAAAGCACTGGGGCACCCTGCCCGTGTTGCAATTTTGAAAGTTTTGGCTGAACGCAAGTCATGTATATGTGGAGAGATCGTAGACGTACTGCCTCTTGCACAAGCGACGGTGTCGCAACACTTGAAAGCGCTCAAAACGGCCGGCATCGTACAAGGTACGATAGAAGGCCCTCGTTCTTGTTATTGCTTGAATGAGAAGACGATCAAGAGAGCACAAGAGGCATTTGGTGTCCTTTTTGGAAAAATTCTCAACCAAAATTGTTGTTGAATACCATGGATACAAATGAATCGATAAAGACAATGGTGCGCGAAAAATACAGCACCATTGTAACGAGCGCCGATAAATCAGAAGGATGCGGTTGCGGCTGTAGTAGCAGCACTTCAGACTTCAATATGATCGGCGAAGCATATGATAAGGTAGAAGGATACGTGGAAGATGCCGATTTAGGACTCGGCTGCGGCGTACCCACTGAAGTGGCAAACATCAAGCCCGGACAAACAGTGCTTGACCTGGGTTCTGGCGCCGGCCTCGATGTATTTACGGCGCGTTCTATTGTGGGCGACAATGGTCATGTGATCGGCGTTGATATGACACCGGAAATGATCGATAAAGCCCGCAAAAACACCGAAAAACTCGGCTATAAGAATGTTGAGTTTTTACTGGGTGATATCGAAGCGCTGCCTCTCGAAGACAATACCATTGATGTGATCATCAGCAATTGTGTGCTGAACCTCGTGCCAAATAAAGCAAAGGCGTTTTCTGAGCTTTATCGCGTACTGAAGCCAGGCGCACATTTCTGTGTATCTGATATTGTCGTGCAGGGAGAAATGCCGGCGGCCATTCAGCAAGCAGCAGAACTCTATGTAGGTTGTGTTTCTGGTGCTGTGGAACAGGCGTGGTATATGCAAACCATAAAGGATACTGGATTTCAAGAGGCGAAAATCCTTAAGTCCAACGTGATTTCTATTCCAGAAGAGGTTCTTCAAGAGAACCTGAGTACGGAGGAAATCACAGCCTATCACAACTCCGGCATGAAGGTGCTGAGCGTGACGGTTAGTGGCGTGAAGCCTTCTTAAAGGTGCTTTTATTTAAATCTAGTGTAGAAAGAATGGGAGAAGAGCGGACCTTTCAATTAAAGGTCTGTCTCTTCTGTGCCCATTCTTTTTTCATAAAATAATGTTTTGGGTGTTTTATAGGCCTTGGCAATCAAACAACCCTAAACCCTAAACCCTAAACCCTAAACCCTAAACCCTAAACCCTAAACCCTAAACCCTAAACCCTAAACCCTAAACCCTAAACCTTGAACCCTAAACCCGGAACGCATCACAGACACTATGTCTGTGATGCTACATTTCTCATTTACATCGCGTTGTGTATATTACCCAACCCGCTAAACGAGACTTAAGATTGTAGTTATGGAAGATGGTGCCGATTTTGAAGATGGCAAAAGGAAAAAGCCTACCCTTGGACAAGCGTTAATTCCTGTTTTTGTGATGGTGGCGCTGTTGGCTTCATCAGTCGTTTTTTTCGCAGATGATTCCTCTTATGGACCGAATCAGATCGCTTTGATTCTATCGGCAATGGTCGGAGCAATCGTTGGGATTCGCAACGGCTTTACCTGGAAAGAATTACAGGATGGCATGGTGCACGGCGTTTCCCTGGCTATGGGTGCCATTTTCATTCTGCTGGTTGTTGGATCGCTCATAGGCACATGGATTCTGGCCGGCATCGTGCCCACCATGATTTACTATGGCCTCCAGATTCTCAGCCCATCCATCTTTTTTGCAGCCTGTTGTATTATTTCTGCACTTGTTGCCCTTGCAACTGGAAGTTCATGGACAACAGCCGGTACCGTAGGTATTGCGCTGGTAGGTATCGCTTCTGCATTTGAACTGAACCTGGGTATAGCAGCCGGCGCCATCATCTCGGGCGCCTACTTTGGCGACAAGCTTTCTCCCTTGTCGGATACAACAAATCTGGCTCCTGCGATGGCAGGTACCGATTTGTTTACGCATATCCGCCATATGCTTTATACGACGCTCCCAAGTTTTGTCATTGCATTGATTCTCTTCACCATCATTGGTTTTATGGGAGATAGGCCGGCAGAAGCGGGGGGACTGGACGAGATGCTCACAGCGTTGAGTAGCAGCTTTAACATTGGGTGGTACTTGCTGCTCCCGGTGGTCGCTGTGTTGTTTATGATCTACAAGAAAGTGCCGGCATTTCCAGCTTTGCTTATCGGGGCACTCACAGGCGGTGTTTTTGCAATGATCTTCCAGCAGTCAGTTGTGATGGAATTTGCTGGTGAGACGGGTCTACCCCTCGTATTTGCGCTGCTCAAAGGATTCTGGATGGCCATGTTTGACGGCTTTGCCGCAAGTACAGGCAATGCATCGCTCGATGAGTTGTTGAGCCGGGGGGGCATGAGTAGCATGCTCAATACCATTTGGCTCATCGTTTCTGCTATGATGTTCGGTGCCGTGATGGAGAAAACTGGCATGCTGCAGGAGTTGGCCGGCCGGGTTCTTGGTATGGCAAAAAGTACTGGTGGACTCATTACTGCCACCGTTGCAACCAGTATTGGTGCCAATATTATCGCTTCCGATCAATACATCGCGATTGTAGTTCCAGGCCGTATGTACCGCGCTGAGTTTGCCAAACGAAAGCTTGCGCCGAAGAACTTGTCGCGTACCCTTGAAGATGCCGGCACCATTACCTCTCCGCTTATTCCCTGGAATACCTGTGGTGCATTTATGGCTTCAACATTAGGCGTGCCTACAGTCGCCTACTTGCCGTATGCATTCTTCAACTTGATGAATCCAATTATTGCTATGATTTATGGATATACTGGATTTAGTATTGTAAAGCTCGACGACGAAGGAGAAGAAATAACAGGCTAAGTGCATTCACGGGTTCGCAGTCGCTTAATCTGTGAATCGTTCCGGGATTAACCTTCAAGAATTCGGGTTTTGCTCATTTCAAGAGCATCTCTGGACCTTGATTGATATGATTTTTTGGTTAGACATTCAATCTTCAACTCCTGGTGTATTTAGTCCATTTGATCAGTATCCAATACCATCGTGTGTTTAGGAAAAGTTAGATTATCGTAATCTTTAGCGTACAACCTTCTCTATCTCTAGTTAGTATCACTGGCAAGATGTACAGCCCATTCCAGTGGGAGAGATCCGCTTATCTTTAATTGTGAGAAAACTACATGTTGCAGACATTGAATCATATAACGACCGAAGTAGGTGATTTTGCAGGGAATGGGTCGTACGGGAGGTACGTTTTTCTTTCAGGATCAGGTGCCAGAGCCAAGAGAATTGCTGAGAATCACTTTGCAAATCTGGTAATTCGAAAGAGTGATCGTGGACACGATTTATACCTGGGGACTATAGATGTTGACGGCCAGTCAATCGATGTGGCTTCAATTTCAACCGGTATGGGTGTGAGCAGTATCGAGATCATCCTGAGCGAACTGATATTTGCCGGCGCACGTAGATTCCTGCGCATAGGTACCTGTGGCTCGTTACAACCCGAAAAAATCAGGGTGCCGAGCGCTGTTATAGTTACCGCGGCTGTACGGGATGAAAAAGCCTCGGCGGATTACGCACCGATTGAGGTGCCGGCTGTGGCAACTCCAGAGTATGTGGAATATCTAAAGAAAGCAGCCATCAGTTCTGATTGGGGAGCGCATACATATTGTGGCGTTGTGCACTGCAAGTCTACGTTGTATGGCCGTGAATTTGGGTATAGTCCGCTAAAAGAAGTCCACGACAGCTATATCAAAAACCTCACGAATCTGGGGGTGCTCGCGACGGAAATGGAGTCGAGTTTGCTGTTTATTTTGGGGATGTGTCACAACAAAAATGTTAGCCCCATTTCTATCAATACGATGGAAGCCTCGCATAGCAATAAAGATATTTCTGTAGGTACCTTGCTGGCCGTGATAGGGGATGATCAACCTTTTTCTGAACAGAAAGACCTGAAAAGTAAGTCGGTAGAAAAAATAATCGAAATTGCGCTAAACTTTGTACGGTTGCATTTCAAATCACTCAATGTGCCGGCCTAGCAATTATCTGCACCGTAATCCTGCTCGAAGGGCTTTACGTAGGTAGATTTTTCTGATCTAAAGGGAAATTGGTTTTTGCAAAATCGTCCAGGATCTTGCCTAGCACATTGGCAAAATTATACTGATGTCGATCAGAAAGGGAGATGCTTGCAAGCCGTTGTCCTTCCAGTAAAGTGAGTTCGCCTGCTACTTTATCGATGACGGCCCAATACACATGCTTGGTATTTTCAAACGTATCGCCTTCTTCAATGACATAGTCCCGATAGTGGTAGTATGGACCCAGATCATAGTCTAGCTCTTCTTTGATTTCTCTCACGAGTGCTTCTTCTGCTGTTTCGCCGGCTTCAACATGGCCACCAAAGAGATCCCAATACCCAGGGAAAGGGATCGAGGGTTTATCGTCTCTTAGATAAATAAGCAGTTTGTGGTCCCTGTCGAAAAGAAGTCCCGTAGCGATGTGTTTCACGTGATGTGAAAGAGTTTTTAGTGGTTAGTTCTTTGTAGTTGGTAAGGTATTCGAAACTGTGTAGCGGGGAGGCGTGGTTCTAATTACTGGTGTATACCTTTCCTGCTTTCATTACGTGCACGGGCGTTTCTAAATTGGTCACATCTTTTAGTGGATCGTCACGCAGTGCCACTAAATCGGCAAGGAAACCCGTTGTAATAGCGCCTCTGTCGTTAACACCGAGGAGGTCAGCCGCATTAAGGGTGGCGGTTCTGATGGCTTCAAGCGGGGACATGCCTCGTTTTACAAGTGTTGCAAATTCTTTGGCGTTGGTGCCATGAGGGATAACACCAGCGTCTGTACCAAAGGCAATCTTGACGCCGGCGCTAATGGCTCTTTCCAGACTCTTTACCATCTGTGGAATAACGCGTGCGCCCTTTTCTTTGAGCAGCGGTGGTAGCATCTCAAGATCCAGTGCCTCAGCAATGTGCGTAGTTGGTACCAGATACGTGCCGTGTTCGACCATCAGTTGAATGGCTTCATCATTCAGAATGGAGCCGTGTTCTATTGAAGCTACGCCGGCTTTAACCGCTGCGATAATGCCCTCTGTACCATGCGCATGTGCAGCAACATTCATGTCGTGTCGGGCTGCTTCTTCCACCGCGGCGGTCAATTCCTCTGCTGTGTAATGTTGCGCACCAACTGATTCTTCAAAAGACAAAACGCCGGCTGTTGCAAAAACTTTGATGACCTTTGCGCCTTGCTTGATTTGATAACGCACTGATTTTTTTACTTCTTCTGGGCCGTCTGCAATGCCATGCCGGTAATCACTGTCCAGCAGGCCCGGCGCAAAACCTCCTGCATCGCCGTGGCCGCCGGTGATGCTCAGTGCATAGCCGGCAGGCACGATGTGTGGCGCATCAATCCAGCCGTTATCGCTGGCATTTGCCAGTGCAATGTTAACATATCCGTCTGAGCCCAGGTCACGTACCGTTGTGAAGCCGGCCATCAGTGTTTTACGTGCATACAGCGCGCCCCGTAGTGCTCTGTCTGTGGGGGATTCTGTTACCGTTCGAAGCTGTAAGTCGCTGGTCAGTTCGTCGGAGAGATGTACATGGGCGTCTATGTACCCAGGTACAAGGGTGAGTTCGCGCCAGTCAATGATTTCTGCATTGGCTGGAAGGGTAGCCGGGTTGATCGACTGGATTTTACCCGACTCGATAACAAGGGTGGCAGGACTAACCATTTTGCCGGAATGCACATCCAGATACTGCTTTGCTTGAATGACTTGTGTCTGAGCAAATACTGATAAACTGAGAAGTGAATGGAATGCTATAGTAAAAAAGAACGTCTTTATGAACATAGGGGTACGGCTTGGCGCTGGGTGTAATGGATGCAAACACCCACCAAATGAACAGTAATAATGATCAATATTAAGTCATGAAATCAATAAAAGGAATAGTACTCGTATTACTTGGGGTTTTTCTGATCTTTCCAGCGGATGCAGACGCACAAGTTGCCCGCGTCAAAATTCAGATCGGCGGGCCCAAGGTGCACACCTTTGCGCACAAACCTGGATATTTAACTGTACGTGCGGTACCCAATGTAGTGGTTGTGAGCAAGCGATCGTTGAGACATGGGCATGCGATTGTGTACAAAGACAGGCCTGATTTTATTCTCAGCTCATACCACAACGATTTTGTAAAAGTCGGCTTTACACGTGTGTCTGTCAAGAAAACGCGTCGAACCACAACGGTTGTCTATAAGAAAGGCGATGAACGTGTCCGCGTAGTGGTGCGCCCTTACAAAAAGCACTGGGAAGCCCAGATTGTGGCCGTGTGATGTGGGAGGGGGGATTCATGAATCTCCCGAGTGGTATTTTAAAACACAAAAATTGCCTGTCCAGAAGTCACCGGCTCATTGCTAATGATCAATAAGAGGTAAGTCGGCGACCTCTGGCAGGCTTTTGAACAGACCATGATTAGGGTCAATCATGGTCTGTTTTCTTTTTATACAAAAAAATCTGGATATAAGTCTGCGCCAGGAGTTACTGCGTAATGATCCAGATTGGATACACCTGCTTTTTCAAGGACTTCATCATCCACAAAGAAATTTCCAGTACAGGTAGCGCTATCCTGCATGAATATCCAGTGGGCAGCATCTGCAATGATGGCTGGTTTTCGGCTATGCTTCATCACCTTCTCGCCACCCAGCAGGTTTTTAATGGCAGCGGTGGCAATGGTTGTTCTGGGCCACAGTGCATTCACTCCAATCTTTGCCGGCTTGAACTCTTCTGCCATGCCAAGGACGCACATACTCATACCAAACTTGGCCATCGTATAAGCCACGTGCGGTGCAAACCAACGTGTTTCCATGTTGAGCGGGGGAGATAAATTGAGGATATGGGGATTGTCCGCCTTTTTAAGGTGTGGTATGCATACTTGCGAGCAAAGGTAGGTGCCCCGGGTATTCACCTGATGCATCAGGTCGAAGCGCTTCATGGGTGTTTCGACGGTGCCGGCGAGAAAAATTGCGCTTGCATTATTCACCAGTATATCGATGCCCCCAAAATGAGCGACTGCTTTGTCGACAGCTTCCCTTACAATTTCTTCCTGTCTGATGTCAACAACAAGAGGGAGTGCCCTGCCGCCGGCAGCTTCGATCTCTTCTGCAGCGGTATAGATGGTGCCAGGTAGCTTGGGGTGTGGGACATCCGTTTTCGCCGCAATCACGATGTTCGCGCCATCCCGTGCCGCGCGTAATGCAATGGCTTTACCTATACCACGGCTAGCGCCTGTAATAAAAAGGGTTTTGTCTTTAAGCGTGCTCATTGTCTGGCATCCGTTTTATTGATACAATTTGCGCTTCTTATGTTAAGGTACGAAAGGTATAAGGGGTACGAACTCATGAAAGCAAGGCGTATTTCGCACTTCCCGCACCCTTTTTCAGGTAGTTAGCATACATCTTTAATTGACCAACCACTAAAAACCAACCACTAAAAACTCAGGAAAGCCCTCCCCATCTTGATGCAGTTAACCCAGATGTGTGCGTATTCAGTATGAATAACCAGAAACCTTCAACAAGAAACAAGGAACTGTGCTTATCTACGCGATGTAGCTGTGGTTTAAGAGTAAAAACTAGCGTAAATTAGCGCCATCGATTTCTACGTATAAACAATCGAATACATAACAGGAAGACATGATAAAATTCGGTGTAGTTCTCTTTCCAGGTTCCAACTCAGATTATGATGCGTTTTATGTCGCAAATGATGTTGTGGAGCAAGAGGCCCGTATTATCTGGCATAAAGAAACGAGTGTGGGGGATGTAGATGTAATCATCATTCCCGGTGGATTTGCACATGGCGATTATCTTCGCTGTGGTGCCATTGCCCGCTTTTCTCCGATTATGAAAGACGTGGTCCGGTTTGCCAATGAAGGAGGACTTGTCATCGGATTTTGTAATGGATTTCAAATCCTTTGTGAAAGCGGCTTGTTGCCCGGTGCATTAATGCGTAATGCATCACTTCGTTTTGTTTGTAAGCAGACCATCTTGCGTACAGAACACGTAGATACGCCCTTTACGTTTGGATTGCAGCCCAAAGAATTAATGACCATTCCGGTTGCGCATGGCGAAGGGAATTATTACGCCAGCGAAGAAGAACTAGACGCGCTGGAAGCAAATAAACAGGTTATTTTTCGGTACGTGGATGAAGCCGGCGAGGCTACCCCTGAGGCGAATCCGAATGGCTCTGCGAGAAACATTGCCGGTATCATCAACGAGCAAGGAAATGTTTTAGGGATGATGCCGCACCCTGAGCGATGTGCAGAAGCGTTGCTGATTGGTACAGGGGAAGGCGTGAAGATATTTGAATCTATTGTGGCTTATTTGAAGGGTGCCGAGGTAGTTGCTTAGAACCAGGTAATTCTGAAAATGCTCTTCAGGCGTTAAGAGTGAGGCACCCAAAAAGAAGCAACCAGAAAGCATAATCTCCGTAAATGGTCTCACCTTGCGTATATATTAATCCACCTTATTAAGTCAACAGCATGGCTGATTTATCCAGCACCCCTATAACGCTGATCATTCTCGTTATAAATGTATTCGTTTTCGGTTATGCTACCTTTGTAGATGCTAACATCATTGGCCGGCTTTCTTTTCGTCCGCGTCAGATCCTGGACCACAAGGAGTACTACCGTTACATTTCAGCTGGCTTTGCTCATCAGGAATTGTGGCATATTGCCTTTAATATGCTCACGTTATACTGGTTTGGCCCGCTGTTGGAAGCTCGGTTTATTAGCATATTTGGTCCCTGGATGGGTATGGGCATGTTTTTGGTGCTCTATTTTGGATCCGAGCTTACAGCGCATGCCTTAACCATGTACTACCATAAAAACGATCCCTATTACTCGGCGATTGGTGCTTCTGGTGCCATTAGTGGGATTGTCTTCGCCTTTTGTTTATACCAGCCATTCGCGATGTTGGGAATCATGTTTGTCATTCCCATGCCGGCAATTGTGTTTGCCATTTTGTATGTGGTCGGATCTATTTATGCGATGAAGAAAAACCAGCGGGGCGGAGCCATGGGGCGGATTGCACATGAGGCGCATTTAGGCGGAGCCATTGGCGGTTTGCTCTTAACCATACTTATCGATTTTGAGTCGGTTGATATCTTTATCTATCGCGTGCAAGAGTTTTTGTCAAGCTTGTAGCCTTGATACAAGTACTAAATCCGTTATTGACTTTGTAAATAATCGATGATTTAGATACATTAAGGCTTTATTTTCCGTTATTGACCCTTGGAATTCTCACGTCTTTATCTTAGATTCCTTCACCTAATACCTCATGCTGCCTGGATACTTTATAGAAAGATCCTCGGTCGCATATTTAGTCTATGAGCAGCAATAAACCCGGCCAATATGGCTGGGTTTATTGCGTTATAGCATTTCTTTATGACAGCACATTGTCTAGTTGACCATTCTATCAGGGTATCCACGCAGCCGGTGGCTATTTTTAGATGGATGAGTTATTGGCAGATGCGCGGAAGTACATGCAGATAGAATCTTTCTCTCACCCCGTCTACCTGTCATCCATGCCCAGTAATGCTTGTCCGTCAGGTGAATAGAGCTGCTTGAGATTATTCACATGTCTGGGTGGAAAACGTGTGGATTGTTTGTGGACGCGCTGTGTTGATTTGCCAGAGGCTGCCCCGTAACATTATTACCGTGCTTAACGGCACGGTTCCTTGACGCGACTGAGTCTCTAGGCAACATGAGGTTAGACCTGGAAGGTGTGAATCCTGCTTTTATGGCCTGATTTGCACGTATTCATTCATTGCGTGGGTTACCCACGCCGGCAAGTGGTTACTGCCTTCTTTCCTGGTTTTAGATATATGAAAGCTCCTTGTTTTCTGTGTCGTCGGGCAATCAGGAGAGTCTGTGTAGCAAAATCTGAGATTTATCCGCTGTGGATAACTTGAGGAAAACTGGACAGATGGCCGGCTTATTTCACACTATGTATTGCTTTATGCACTATGCAGTTGACGGATAAGCTGAAACTTCGGCAAGTTCTTGGTAGATATGAACGCTGTACGCTGGTATAGCAATTATTTCTGGTTAAGACTGCCGGCTTGTTGAGCAAGCTATTAAAGCTACATGTTTCGATGTGTATCCTTTGAAGTGCTTTGAATGGTTATCCAGCGTAAAGATTTGCACAATCTGTTTTTACAGATGGTGCATGCTTTTGCAGGGCTTCCAGAATCGTTTGTACGCCAGATGGCTATTTTACAGGATGCTCATGCTGTAAAATAAAGCTTGTAGATTTCGGGAAACTGAAAAGGCAAGCTGGAAATGCCGTCGATCTAGAATACGAGATATTGTCTTGTGTTTGAGACGCCCTTCCTCCCGATGAATCGAAGTTGTTCTTTTGAGCGCTTTTTTTCAGGGGAGGATGTCGCGCCGGGGTATCATGGAAATTGAAGGCCATCTCTTTGGGGAGAGATGGCCTTTCTTTTTGGTTCTGGAATATCGAAAATGCACCTATAAAATCAGCATATCGGTTACTTCTGCCCAGTTCTTCGCGTGAATCACTTCTTTAGGTGCTTCGGATTCATCTGGAGCATACCAGATAACATTCCAGCCGGCTTTTGTCCCGCCTTCTACATCTGAATGCATTGAATCACCCACATACACAATTTCCTCGGGTGGGGTGTTGGCTTGTTCGCTGGCGTGGGCAAATAACTTGGGGTGGGGCTTCATGTGCCCAAACTCCTCGCTGATCACGCATGCATTCAACTGATCCCGCATTTCAGCAAACTGTGCGAGCTTTTTATGCTGTGTTTTTGCGAACCCGTTTGTGAGGATGCCCACGGGATATTGCTCAGCAATCTTAAAAAACCCGTCGTAGGCGCCTTCGCAGTAGTCCCAGTAATTTGTATATCGTTCAACGTAGTAATCGCCTATTTCGAACGGGTCCAGATCCGTTATAGATAGCTCATTAAAAAGATGCTCAAAGCGACGCCGGCGTAGCTGATCTTTGGTAATTTCTCCCAGAGAATACTGTGTCCATAAAATGACGTTGCCGGCGTGGTAGATGTCTTCTACTTCTTTTTGATTTGATGCTGAAAAATGGTCTGCGTATGTATTCTTGACATCATTAAGGGCGCATTTTTCTGCTTTCCTGTGATCAAGAATGGTGTCATCGAGGTCGAAGTATACGAAGCTGGGTTTGGTCACTAATTGCCGCATGGAATACGTAGATAGAAGTCAATGGAGTGGAGATAGAAAGAGCGTAGTTGGAATGCTCGATGCTTGGTTTTTTTGTGAAACTATAGCATTTTTTCAAGCATGACATATTCTTTTTCGTAGGTGCCGCCAAAATCGATGAGTGCATTCATCATGGCTTTGTTGTTGTCTAACACCCAACTCATTTCGCTTCCGTAATATCCGTTCTTTGGGCCGCCTTCTATTATCGCCAGGTTTAGAATTGCGTCAAATCCTTTGCCTTGGTGAGATTGACGGACACCCATGAGCAAAGTCCTGCCATCGTGTATGCCGCCAAACTTTGCTCTGAATAGCAATTGAAACAAGCCTGTAGGAAAAAGCCGGCCGTTCTTGACGTGCTTGAGCGCCAGGTTGATATTGGGAAGTGTTATCGAGAAACCAATTGGAACGCCTTTCTCTTCCAGCATATAGATGACTTGCGGATCAATAATTTGCTTTAAGTCCTTGGCCATCTGTGCAAACTCGCCGTTCGTCATCGGGACGTGGCCCCAGTTATTGCCCCATGCATCATTGTAGATGTCGAGAATGTGCCGCGCTTCTTCATCAAACCGCTTCATGTCGATTGTGCGGAGCTTGAGGTCGGGATAGCGCCGCATCAAAAGTCCTACACCACGTTTTAGCTTATCGATTTTAGCATACTTGTAGTGGATGTAGTATGCCCACATGGTCATCGCTCTTGTAAACCCATATTGGGTAAGAAAGTCCATGTAGTAGGATGGATTATAGGGCATCATAAAAGATGGCTCCCGATTAAATCCGCCGACAAGTAGTCCTGAGGTTTCGTTTAGTGAAGGGTTTGCCGGGCCTCTTACGTGTAGCAGGCCCTGTTCTTTTAGCCAGTTTCCAGCTGTATCGAATAATTGCTCCGCAACGCTATAGTCTTCAATACATTCGAAGAATCCAAAGAATCCTGTTTGATCCTGGTATTTCTCGAGGTGCATGCCATTAACAATGGCGGCGATTCTACCAACAATCTTTCCTTCGCGGTTCTCCGCTATAAAAGGTTGGATTTTTCCATGCTCAAAAAAAGCATTCTTTTTTGGATTGAGGATTTTGGTGACCTCAGCCCTCAGAGGCGCTACAAAGCGCGGATAGTCTTTGTAGAAGTCGTACTGATAGTTGATAAACCGCTTGTAATCACTCCGCGATGTAACTGGATTGATCGTTACAGGAGTTGACACTTCAGCTGGAGTTGAAACCGCCATAAATGCTTGCTAGATGTAAAATTCAGAATGTAAAATGTAGAACCGCAGAAGCAATGATAATTGAAACCTCAAACGATCATTGCTTCGATATTTTACATTCTGCAGTTTTACACTTCTTTCGGCTGGCCGTTGCTCGAAATCACACCATTTTTGATCCCGACGCGACGGAAGGCTTCAAGAATATAATCAAGTTCCTCATCAGTATGGGTGGCCATATAAGAAGTCCGCATTAAAGATTGGCCCGGAGGTACAGCTGGTGAGACCACGGCATTAGCAAAAACACCTTCTTCAAGCAAGTCTTTCCAGAATTGGAAGCATGTCATCAAGTCCCCTACAACAACAGGAATAATTGGTGTCTGGCTAGTCCAGACATTAAATCCTGCATTGCGGAAGCCTTCGCGCATATAATCCGAAATTTCCCAGAGCCGTGTCAGTCTTTCTGGTTCTGTTTCCAGAATATCCAGACATTTCAGTACGGTTGCAACGCTGGCTGGTGGCATGGAAGCACTGAAAATGTGCGCTGAGCTGGTGTGGCGAATAAATTCGATTACATCGCGATCACCTACACAAAACCCGCCGAGAGAAGTAAAGCTCTTGGAGAAGGTCCCCGTGATGAGGTCAACTTGCTCAGTCATACCAAACACAGCCGCAGAGCCTTCGCCTTTGGGGCCAATAACGCCAACAGCATGTGCATCGTCTAGCATCAACGCGGCATTGTGCTGTTCTGCCAGTTCGATAAGCTCAGGAATTTGTGCAATTACGCCATTCATCGAAAAGACACCGTCTGATACGATGAGTTTTCCTGCCTTGGGGCGCTCGCGATCTGCTTTCTCAAGCTGAAGTTTGAGGTGCTTCAGGTCGTTATGGCGATATCTCCATGTTTCAGCCAGACTCACCTGGGTGCCGGCAAGAATACAGGCATGGTTGTCTTTGTCTGAGAAAATAATGTCGCCTTTGGAGGCAATAGACTGGATGACGCCCTGATTGGTCATGTATCCCGTTGAATAGAGGATACAGCTGTCTTTGCCCATAAACGCAGCAAGGCGCTCTTCGAGTTCGAGATGAAGATCTAGTGTGCCGTTCAGGAAGCGGCTCCCAGTACATCCCGTGCCATATTGCTCTATGGCTTTCATCGCAGCTTCTTTAACCCGGGGGTCAGAGGTAAGGCCAAGATAATTGTTTGAGCCAGCCATGATAAGCTCACGACCATTTAGAATGGCGCGTGTGCCTTCGTTTCGCTCAATAGGATGGAAATATGGATACAGGTCAGCTCTTTTAACCTGTGCGTAGTCACCAGCCGGATCGAAGAATCGGTGTGTCTTATTAAATAAGGAGGGTTCTTCCTTCACAAGGGTCGTCGTTTCCGCTGGCTGAGTCTTGGCCAGAGTGCGATTATTTGTTCTAAATTCAGGCATCTACAAAGCTTACTTTCAAAAGTTCTCAAACCAGTGAGTCAAAAGCCAATATGCAGCAGTGCAGTCGCGCCATTTGGATGAGGAAGTAACTGGACTGTAAGGTCCTCACTCACGTCAAAATCAAGCAAATGTGCACTTACAAAGGCGTCTATAATAGAGAGGCCATATACTAAGCCGATGCCAAACCGTGAAAGGTCACGGTTGCGTCTAAAATTATCTCGTATTTGTTTTAGCCGGCTTGCGGGCGCTTCGCAATCGCCTGTACACATCTCTATTACAAGGACTTCATTGTACTGATCTTCGAACTCTGGAAAGGGGTGAATGTCAACGCTGCCGGCATCAATTAAATCCTGCCAGTCTTTATACTGAAAGGCACGCGTGTATAATTTATGGTTTCGATTTGCTTTGATAGAGAACCACGTCATTGTGCCCAGGCCGGCGTAAACAAAAGGCAGTTTCCAGAATTGCCTGTTGTGAATTTGCCCACCGCCGGGAATGGTCAGCCCGCGAAGCAGCGCACGCCTGGGGGAATGGTTTGCCGGAAGCCGCGATTTCTTTACAGGACTTGTGTCTATCGGTTCGATTATCGCAGTTTCAACTGTTTCTGTTGAGTCTGCAGATTGCGCATGTGCGTCCGTTATCGACAGGCAAACGAGTAGGGCGGCAATTGTAAGAGATACAGAGGAAGGTCTTGTGGTCAAAGATCTGAACGTGAAAGGCAAAACATCAAGACGTAACGCAGTGAATCTAGCGGCAGACATAATGGCTATGTAGAGGTCAATGTACCCGTTTCATGCCGGCTGACTATCGTAGATATAGTGCAGTCGTAATCATGCAACGAATAGCCTTTAACCATTATTGCTGCTCCAGCAGTTCCATGAGGCGCTCAAGATCTTCATTGGAATAGTATTCGATCTCGATTTTTCCGCCATCACCGCCTTTTTTGTGCTTAATCAGTACCTGGGTGCTGAAGTGTGCACGGAGTCGGTTGGCAAACTTCTGGATCTGTAACTGATCCCGGTCGGCTTCTACTGAAGTCAGTTCTTCAACAACTTGATCTTTGCCGTCTTTGGCGTTCTCTGAGGCTTCTTGCCACATCCGGACACGGCGTTCAACATCTCGAACAGAGAGGCCGGCGACTTCGATCTCGGTAAGAATATCAAGCTGTACTTCTTTGTCGTCTACTGGGATAAGTGCGCGCGCGTGGCCCATGGAGATAGACTCATCTCTCAGTGCTGCTTGCACCGGAGGAGGGAGTTTGAGCAAGCGAAGAAAGTTTGCAACTGTAGCGCGTTTTTTTCCAACTTTCTGCGCAATTTTTTCTTGCGTCAGGTCACATTCTTCCATCAGTCGCTGATATCCCAGCGAAATTTCCATCGGATTGAGTTGCTCGCGCTGGACATTTTCAACAATGGCCATCTCGAGCATTTCTTCCGTATCAGCTTCGCGAACAAAAGCAGGAAGTTTTTTGAGGCCGGCACGTCTGGATGCCCGGAGGCGGCGTTCGCCGGAAATGATTTCGAATTGTCCATCGCCAAGCGAGCGAACGGTTATCGGTTGGATAATACCCAATTGCTGGATGGAAGCAGCGAGTTCGTCGAGCGCTTCTTCTTCAAAAGTAAGCCGGGGCTGGTAAGGGTTTGGGCGAATGTTGGTGACTTCAATTTCAGCCACTCTTCCGATCAGCCGGCCTTTTTTGTTGTCCTGAAACTTGTAAAGCTGGCTGGCAGACTTGTCATTTCCCTCTTGTTCTTCGCCAGTCTCAGTTTCTATCGATGGGAGCAGGGCCTTTAATCCTTTGCCCAATGCGACTTTCTTAGCCATAGATGATGTAGTTAAAAATAAAGTTGGATACGATGCCCTGCATTAAGGACATATATCTTTGGAAATATAGGTCCTTGATGCCATTCTGAAGATTCCGGGCTTTGTGCCAGGTCTCAAGTCCTATAGTGCAAACCCATTGGCAGCTGTTGAAGAGCTGTTTGGGTAGGACGATGGATTGCCGGTTGTGTCTGAGGGCGCACCTTCCTGGATCTCTTCAACACTTTCCTGCAAATAATCTTTATTGCTGTGAAGAATCTCGCGTGCAAGAGAGATGTAGTTCTTGGCGCCCATGCTCGATGCATCATAGAGCAACACCGGTTTCCCAAAACTTGGGGCCTCAGATATTCGGACGTTTCGTTGAACGATGGTTCTGAATACCTTTTCTCCAAAGTACCGGCGTACTTCCTCGGCTACCTGATTTGAGAGGCGTAATCTTGCATCAAACATGGTGAGCAATACCCCTTCGATCTCCAACTCCGGATTTAAGTGTTGCCGTACAATCTTGATTGTATTCAACAACTGGCCGAGGCCTTCAAGGGCAAAATACTCAGCCTGGACTGGAATAAGTACCGAATCTGAAGCGGTCAGGGAGTTGAGAGTCAGCAAGCCAAGGGAGGGGGGGCAGTCAATTACGATAAAGTCGTATTTCTTACGGGCCCGAACAATGGCTTTTTTAAGAATGCTTTCACGTTCGATGACATCAATCATCTCAATTTCAGCACCAACCAGATTAATATGGCTGGGGATGATGTCAAGGAATGGCATATCTGTTGAACGTGCACCCTCTTCGGTTGTAACCTGGCCGATCAACAGCTCATATGTAGACGCATTGGCAGTTCTTGGGTCAATACCGACGCCGGACGAACAGTTAGCCTGTGGGTCTATATCTATGAGTAACGTTGGGTGTTCTGTAGCGGCCAATGAGGATGCCAGATTGATCGCCGTCGTAGTTTTACCTACACCACCTTTTTGATTAGCAACCGCAATGACTTTACCCATGGTACATGTATCGCTTGGTACTGTAAAAGTACTGTGGAAAATAGAAGTACTGTGTAAAACGGCTATGCTCACGGTTTTGAGTCACATCTTCCGGGTTTGTGCTAAAACAACTTCAAACCTGTAACGTGAAACCCAAAACAATCCTTCAGAATGTATGAAGAATTGCTGCGGCATACCAGTCTTCAACAATAAGAAATTCTGGTGGACCAATGTTTTGATCTTAACCTTGTATGCTGGATCTTCTTGGGAGAAGGAACGCAAGGTTAATTCTACAACAACTTGTGCTGGTAATAACCCTGGATGACCAATGGCGCGTCGATTTGTACTCAAGACTGATAATTTGCCGGCCGCAACGCGGCTGACAATCGACTATGCCGCAGAGCTTAACAAGCAGCAGTTGGCTGCTGTTCAGGCTTCTGGGGGGCCTATGCTGGTGATTGCCGGCGCTGGTACAGGCAAAACACGAACCTTGGTCTATCGGGTAGCCTACCTCGTTGAAACGGGTACGCCTCCAGAACAAATTGTTCTCCTTACTTTCACGCGCCGGGCTTCGCGCGAAATGCTGGCACGAGCAAGTGCAGTGCTCGATGGTCGATGTAACCGGGTACGAGGTGGAACGTTTCATTCTTATTGCCTCAACATCTTGCGAGACCACGCCCCAAGTGTCGGCTTTCCCAAGAATTTTAGCATCCTCGATGCCTCGGATGACTCCGATGTAATTGATGTTTTGCGTGCAGCGCGTGGCCTCCATAAATCTCAGCAACGCTTCCCGCGGAAGCGCACGTTGCAGTCCATTTTCTCTGCTTCAGTAAATAGAGAAATGCCCATCGAAGAAGTGTTGGCTACCCAGTATCCGCAGTTTTTAGGGCATTTAGAAGTGATGACAGAACTGCAGACTGCTTATGAGCAATATAAGCGTCAGCATGGTCTGATGAATTATGATGACCTGTTGCGCTATGCGCTTGAACTGCTGCAAACAGACGATAAAGTCCGCTTGAAAGTTGGGACCGCATGCCGGCATGTATTGGTTGATGAATACCAGGATACCAACCGTCTCCAGGCCCTTTTTGTGCAATGCATCGCCGGTGTGCACAATAACGTTATGGTGGTAGGGGACGATGCACAGAGTATCTATCGCTTCCGTGGCGCCGATTTTAGAAACATATTCGCCTTTCCAGAGCAGTTTCCTGGCACCAAAGTGCTAAAACTGGAGCAAAATTACAGATCTACCCAGCCCATCTTGAACCTGGCTAATCACGTTATTAAAGAAGCAACACAGAAGTACGATAAAGAGCTGTTTAGCAATCGAGAGGGAGACGAGTTGCCTGGACTTATCGCGGCTTCTGATGATCGGTTTGAAAGCCGCTTTATTTGCCAGATGGTTTTGGAGTTAAGGGAGCAGGGCATTCCGATGAACAGAATGGCTGTACTTTTCAGGAGCAGTTCCAATTCATTTGACCTTGAAGTAGAACTGGGCCATCGTGATATACCTTATGTAAAGTACGGGGGTATGAAGTTGAGCGAAGCCGCTCACATCAAAGATATTCTCTCCCACTTAAGGGTGTTAGAAAATCCCAAGGATGCGGTGGCCTGGAATCGTGTTCTGCAATTACTGCCGGGTGTCGGCCCTAAAACAGCACAGGAAATCATCGGCTGGATTACGGATGCAAGCGAAGACCCTTTTGAACTGGATAATCGTCCATACTCTCCGCGATATGTAGAGGCGTTGAAGGAATTGTTCAAGGTATTACGGCCGTTGGTTAGCCGGCAGAAAAGCCTGACATCGCAGCTTGAAAGTCTGATTACGTATTATGAGCCGTTGCTAAAAAAGAAATACTTTGAAGATTACCCCAAACGCGTTCAAGACCTGGACCATTTTATTGCGCTGGCAGAAAACGTAAACAACCGAACTGAGTTTTTGTCTTCTCTTGCGCTGGACCCGATTGAATTGTCTGCGCTGGATACAGATCCTGTGGATGACGATGAAGCGCCATTGGTGCTTTCGACAATACATTCTGCCAAAGGGTTAGAGTTTCACACCGTATTCCTCATTCATGTGTTAGACGGGGTGATTCCTTCGGGTTATGCGCTCAAGGAAAGCGCCGGCATTGATGAAGAACTGCGTCTGCTGTATGTTGCCGTTACCAGAGCTGAAGATAATCTGTTTATCTCCTATCCTGTATTACAATATCGTAGGCATCAAGGAGAGTTTTTGTCGAATCCAAGCCGGTTTGTGGAAGGGATTCCCGAAGACCTGCTTGAACCCTGGTCGTTGATTGAAGATACTTCTGTGCAGGCAACAGATGTGACGCCTTTGATCGATAATGAAAACACCGGAAATGATAATGACGAGTCATCCGAGCCACCAGTATTGCCTTTTTGAAGTCTCCACCGTGTTAGAAAAATCGTTTGAATTGAGTATTTTAGCGTAATCCGTATTTCTCAATATTTAATCGCGAGGTATGAAGCCTTGCTTTACAAAGTTGCATGCAAGAATTGGTGGATATCCAGGAAGTAGAATTTGAACAGTTGGATACTATTCGATTGTTGAATGTGACCATTTTTGAAGAGGAACGCGTTATAAATACCTTTGACCGGGAAGATCTATTGATGTTGATTGCTTATCAGGGTGCTGAACCCATCGGTTTTAAAATAGGCTATCGACTCAATGACGAGACGTTTTACAGCGCAAAAGGTGGTGTCTTGGCTGCCTATCGCAGGAAGGGAGTTGCCCGTTTGATGCTGTATGACATGATTGCCCGGGTGAAAAAGAAGGGTTATACCGGTTTTGCATACGATACATTCCCCAATAAGGACCCCGGTATGACGATCCTCGGGCTTCATGAAGGGTTTCAAGTGGTGAAGGCAGATTTTAATACGGTTTTTCAGGATTATCGTCTGCAATTCCAAAAGCACATATAGCCGAGGTCATCATTGCAGATCGAGTCAGTGGTATTCCGCAACCAGTTCTTGTAGAATGCGTACCTTGTAAACACTTGCTACCTGAAACAGTACTCTAAATAATCACCCAGTGTATATTCTATCAGAAATTTGGGAAGGATTCCGGATTGCGCTCCGTGCGATTCGCGCCAATAAACTCCGTACATTTCTCACTACGCTGGGTATTATTATTGGCATCACTTCCGTTACCGCGATGGCCACGGTCATCAATGGTCTTGATCAGAACTTTGAGGATCAATTATCAGAACTGGGTACAGATGTTCTCTATATCGAGAAATGGCCATGGGCGAGGGGGCCTGGTTTTAAATGGTGGAATTATATCAACCGGCCTGATATAGAAGCAGAGCTTGCAGAAGTTGTTGCTGACCGATCCAAGTATGCTGTTGCGGCAGCACCCGTAGTAAATACAAGCCGTGCTGTTCGTTATGGAGACAAATCCCTTTCTGGTGTTGGGGTTCAGGGATCTACAGCGAATTACCCCAAGGTCTTTTCAGTTGATATTGCCTCGGGACGGTATTTTGGTGAACTGGAGGATAGAAGCGGACGGAATGTATCCGTAATCGGTGCCGGCATCGCAGAAGAGCTTTTCCCAATAGAAGAACCCATCGGCAAGCAAATCCGGATTGCCGGCGTTCGTTTTCAGGTGATAGGTGTACTTGCAAAAAAAGGGTCGAGCGCAGAGGGACAAGGATCAGCCGATATGCAGATTCAGGTGCCTTTTAGTGCTTTTAAGAATAATTTTGGGATGTCCAGGCGAAGCGCATCTGTTCGGGTACGCGTGATTAATTCTGGCGTTATGGATGATGCAAAGGATGAATTGACAGGGATTTTGCGCACCGCTCGTCGGCTGGATGCCAAGGAGGAAAACGATTTTGAGATCAACGAGCAACGCACCTTGCGCGAACAACTCGCCCCCATTAAACTCACCATTTATTCTATCGGCATATTTTTGACCGCATTGTCATTACTCGTTGGTGGCATTGGCGTGATGAACATTATGTTTGTATCCGTGAAAGAACGGACACGAGAAATTGGCGTGCGTAAGGCCATAGGAGCAAAACGCCGGACCATATTGATGCAATTTCTCATTGAGGCTGTGCTGGTTTGTGTGTTGGGCGGCCTTATTGGTGTACTGTTTTCGGTCCTGATTACTTTCCTGATAAACTTGGTTTTTACCGCTATTTTACCAGTCTCTACGGTTTTGATCGCATTCCTGATCTGTATTCTGATAGGAGTTATATTTGGATTGGCGCCGGCATGGACTGCTGCAAAAGCGGAGCCCATTGAAGCGTTGCGCTACGAATGAGATGCTTTTTGGTTGAACCAGGATGTTGCTTGAATAACAATAATTATGGGATTTGCTGAAGCTTTTTGGATGGCCATGTCTTCGTTGGGCGCGAATAAGATGCGTTCTGCGCTAACGTTGCTGGGGATGGTGATTGGTGTTTTTGCTATCATTGTATCTGTGACGGCTGTTAAGGTAATAGATGTCTATTTCAAGGAATCTATGCAATTCCTTGGCACTTCTACTTTTTCTGTAACCCGCTATCCTCAGGTAAATGTTGAGAATGGCCGGCGCAGTAGCAGAAACAGGCCCAATCTGACCTATGATCAGGTCATGCGCCTCAAAAAGAGCATGGAGATCCCGGTGATGGTGAGTATTGTAGATGACTTTAACTTTGGGTCTGTCAGATATGGAGACAAGGATACCGAGCCCAATTTGGTATTGCTCGGAACAGATGAAAACTTCCTGGGGAATTTTAGCTATGAATTGGCGCAAGGCCGTTTCTTAACGGAGCAGGATGTTCAGTATGCCCGGCCAGTAGCGGTCATCGGGTTTCAGTTGTCAGAAGAGCTATTTCCAAACGAAACCCCTTTGGGTAAAACCATTCGGATGGATGGACATCGATATGAAGTGGTTGGCGTGCTAAAGGAAAAGGGCAGTTTCCTTGGCTTTAGTCAGGATAATAGAATCGTAGCCCCCATAACTCGTTGTTTCTCCCTTTATGGTATTCCTGATCGAAACATGGGAAGCGTTAGTTTGCGTGTGCAACGACCAGAAATGCTCAATGCTGCAATGGAGGAGACCATTGGTCGTATGCGGGTTATCCGCAAGGTACAAGCCGGCGAAGAGAATAATTTTGAGATAGAAACGAACGACACTTTTCAAGGTGTATTTGATGCGTTCACCGGCTCGTTAACCTTGGGCGGTGCCTTTATTGGCGGCATTGCATTATTGGCGGCCGGCATCGGCATCATGAATATCATGCTTGTATCTGTTACTGAGCGGACGCGAGAAATAGGCGTGCGCAAGTCTATTGGTGCGAAGCGCAGAGATATCATGCGACAATTCCTTCTTGAAGCCTTTTTCCTTTGCCAGATAGGTGGATTTTTGGGTATTCTCCTCGGCGCTGCAGTAGGGAACTACGTGGCCGTATATTTTGATATTTCTGCCGTGTTTCCTTGGGACTGGGCCTTTTATGGTGTTGCGATGGTGACAATTATCTCGCTTGTATTTGGCGGTTATCCTGCCTACAAGGCGGCTCGCCTTGATCCTATCGAGTCTTTGAGATACGAATAATCTCCACCAATCGGTTGAGCAGCGGCCTGGTGCAGTGTCAGGTTGGTACTGTCGTGCACAAATTGAAGGGAGGACAGGAAGAAAGGAGGCTCATGTTATTAATCTTCCCGTCTTATCTTCTTGCTGTCAAATACCTACTTAACATTAACTTGTCAGAGTATTAGTGCGTTTATGCAAAACGCTTGACTAAGCCCTCTTGCTGACTTGCCGATACCTTTTCTGGAGCTATTTCAGATAAACAAGGTTTCAGGGATGATCATTCACACATTATCCGGCGTTATGGATTCGAATAAGCAGCAGTCAGCTAAAGAAGCAGTAGGCATACATGCTGCTCGGTTGGTAGAAGACGGCATGCAGGTTGGTTTAGGGACCGGGTCGACAACTGCTTTTGCTATTCGCGAAATTGGCCGACGTATCAAAGAAGAAGGCCTGCGCATCGTTGGAACGCCCACCTCTTTTGCAGCTGAACGACTGGGGCGGGAAATGGGGATCCCCATTGTCTCGCTGGATGTGATTTCAGAACTGGATATTGCACTGGACGGCGCAGATGAAGTTGATCCTGCACTGAACCTGATCAAAGGCCGTGGTGCGGCCCATACAAGAGAAAAAGTTGTTGCAGCATTGGCATCACGCTTCGTTGCACTGGTGGATTCTTCAAAGTTGGTTGATCAACTCGGGATCCTTAAGCCTGTGCCCGTGGAAGTATTGCCTATGGCTGTTACCCCGATCATGCATCAATTGGAAGATCTTGGGGCAGATCCAGTTATTCGGATGGGCGTTAACAAGGACGGTCCTGTGGTTACTGATCAGGGATTCTGGATTGTAGATGCGCAGTTTGGCGCAATTGCAGACCCCAGGGCTTTAGATGTTACCCTGCATGCCATTCCCGGTGTTCTGGATCACGGGTTGTTTATCGATATGGCAGAGACCGTGCTTGTGGCGGAAGAAGATGGCAGTGTGCGTACCCTGAAAAAGGGATAAGGGCGACTTTGTCCGTTTGTCAACACCTGGAATTTCGAACATCTACCAAGAGATATCCTAAACGAAAAAAGGCCTGTCGAATAAACGACAGGCCTTTTTTAATACGGCTTATAAAACGCGCTTGATTACTTCAGCTTAAAAGTAATTGGCAGCGACATTTTAACTGGAACTGCTACTCCGCGCTGACGGCCAGGTTTGAACTTGGCCCCTGCCACTGCACGAACAGCTTCTTCGTCACAGCCGGCTCCGATACCACGGACAACAACCGGGTCAGTAACGGTTCCGTCTACGTTCACAATGAACTGAACGAACACACGTCCTTCAACGCCTGCTTTCTTAGCAATTTCAGGATATTTAATTTTTTTCTGGATCGAACCAAGGCCACCAATCAGCTCTGGCATATCCTCTACAATCATGAAGATTTCAGGCTCTTCTTCCTCTTCTTCCTCTGCTGGAGGCGGCGGGAGGTTGATAATCTCTTCGTCTAATTCAAGAGAAACGTCTAGATCGAGATCTTCATCTTCAAGAACTTCGTCATCAGGTACCTCAACAGGTACTGGTGGCTTTGGAGGTGGAGGGGGCTTTTCAATCTGCTTGGTTTGCTGGATTTCCTCCATCTGAACGATTTCCTGTTCTACTTGAACAATCTGGAAATCAGATTCTGGAGCAAAATTGACGCGAAAAGCACCAATTAATACGACAAGCGCTACAATAAGCCCTATTTGAACAAAAAGGGGATATTTGCTACGCAAGTCGGCGTTTTCAGTTTTACGTAATGCCATGAGTTTACCTAATACTTCTCCTGTGCACTTCAACGGTGAGACGGAGAAGATAACGAAAGTTAACGGGTAAGGTCAATGCCTTTAATCCCACTAAACACAATATTCGCATCTCCGTGGTTAAAAGACATACCAATATAGCCAAAGTTGCTCACGCAATCGACCTAATATCGCATGTATCCGATAAATTGTAAGAAAAGCTGGCTATCTCAAGCGAGATCGGCGACCTTTTATTTGTGCTCCCCTTCAAAAACACTTAAAATATTGAAGTCTTGGGGAAGTCTAAACCCTTTGGAAAGTTAAAAATCAAAAGCTAAAAGTTAAATTTCCCTAAACCCTAAACCCTAAACCCTAAACCCTAAACCCTAAACCCTAAACCCTAAACCCTAAACCCTAAACCCTAAACTAGGGGTGTTCAGAAAAAACATGTTCGTTACAATTGGAGCTTTTTGAGCAAAACTATAAGCGCTATGATCGTCCAAAATCGGCTAATTTCGC
>JBGCEN010000351.1:0-10644 GCA_045106435.1 Rhodothermales bacterium | reverse complement strand
ATATGCATATCGCGTCCTTTTTGCTCATATCTGCGTTCCTTTTTGCGCCCGATGCGCTGCATCGAACACAAAAAGCGCCTTGATCTGAACAAAAATGCCATCGAATGCTCTTTTCCCTGCTAATTGTCTACACGACCTAGTACGTTGTCAGCGAAATAATTGCAGGTGTTTTTTACAAATGATTTCTGAATATCAAAAGAAGCAAACTCTATTAATTATGCTAACAGCGTACTTCTATACCAAAGGTTATCATTTCCTGCGTTTACATAAGTTAAAACAAACCACGCGCCTTCAATTCCAGATATTTATTCAGTGTTTTAACCGATAAATGCTCGGGCCTCGTTAGTACCGATTGGATGCCGTGCTTTCGTAGCTCCATCACAATTTCCTGCTTTTGCAGCAAAAACTGAGATGCGATCGTCTTAATGTAGATGGCCTCTACATTGGTTGGCGGAAGAGAGGCAACAGAAGTAAGTTCTGTGTTTTCGAAGAAGATAACTACCAGTAGATGGTTTCGGGCAATGGCCTTTAGATACGGAAGTTGCCGCTTTAATGCAGCCAACGATTCAAAGTTCGTAAAAAGAAGGATTAAACTTCGTTGCTTGATTTGGTGGCGAACGGCACTGTATAATCGTTCATAATCCGTCTCAAGATAGCCTGTTTCCAGCGCGTATAAACGCTCCATCAGATTACCAAGTTGGCGCATTCCGGACGCTGCCGGCAATACACGATCTACCTTGTTCGAGAACGAAATCAAGCCCACACGATCTTGTTTCTTCAAGGCCACGTTGCCAATGACCAAAGAGGCATTGATGCTATAATCCAGCAGTGTGAGGTTTTCGAAAGGCATCTCCATTACCCGGCCGGCATCAATCATGCAATACATGGGCTGTTCACGCTCATCCTGGAATTGGTTGACCATAAGTTCGCCGCGCCGGGCCGTAGCACGCCAGTTTACGGTTCGCGGATCATCCCCCACGACATATTCTTTGATGCTTTCAAACTCCAGCGTATTTCCGATCCGTCTGATTTTCTTTACGCCAAACTCCTGCAAGCGATTGCTTGCAGCCATAATTTCAAAACTCCGCATTTGTAGAAATGAAGGGTATACGGGAATTGAAACCGGCGACTCAAACTGGTACCTGCGCTGCACCAAACCGAGTTGGGTAGAAGCAAAAATATTCAGGTGGCCAAACGCATAAACGCCTCGTTCTGTCGGGCGCAGTTTGTATTGAATACTGTGTTCTTTACCCGAAGGCACCTGCACAGTAAAACTCCGATCCCTTACCTGAAATTGATACGGAATTTCATCAATAACCTCGAGGTCCGTGCTAAACTCGTACCCGTTCTGAATCGTAATGCTTATTAAATTCTCATCTCCATTAGAAAGCCTTTCTGGCAATATCCTTTGCGCACTCAATCCTGTAGGCAACCTGTACAAGAAGAGGGTTTCCAACGCACAAGCCAACAAAAAAGCAAAGAATACCAATCGCGCCGGCAACCATAGGGCAGCGAAAAAGTGGCTTGCAACAAACAAAATCGACAGCAAGCCTGTGCAAACGAAAAACGGGGTAGTTAAGTGAAATGACCCAAGTAACTTTTTCATCACCACCTGTTATCTCGGCACTTCGATTTGGGACACCTGTTTTTTTATTATCTGCGCCGGCGTATTCCCTTCCATTTCCTGATCGGGTGTTAACATCACCCGATGCTGAAGTACCGGGATTGCGGCCCGCTGCACATCTTCAGGTATAACAAAGTCGCGTCCGGACATAACCGCAAATGCTTTGGCTGCCCCCATAATGGACAAGGACGCCCGGGGAGATGCACCAAGGTACAACGCTTCATGATCCCGCGTCGCTTGCACAAGCTCCGCAATATATTTCAGTAGCTTGCCATCGATATGTAGTTTTTTAACAATCTGCTGATAAGCTACCAGTTGATCGCCAGAAACCACAGGCTTGATCAGGTCCAGGTTGTCGCCATTTCTGCCGGCATGGTGCCCCTCAAGAATAGACACTTCTTCTGCCAGCGAGGGATATCCCACCGTAAGTTTGAACAGAAATCGATCCAGCTGTGCTTCTGGCAATCGATAAGTACCTTCGTGCTCGATAGGATTCTGCGTGGCGAACACCAAAAAAGGAGATGCCATTTTGTACGTGGTGCCATCCATGGTGACCTGACGCTCCTCCATCACTTCAAACATGGCCGACTGCGTTTTGGCCGGCGCCCGATTCACCTCATCGATCAATACGATGTTAGAAAAGATGGGGCCCTGTTTAAATTCAAACTCAGATGTTTTGGGGCTAAAGATAGCTGTCCCCAGTATGTCCGATGGCATCAAATCCGGAGTGAACTGGATGCGCGAAAATTGTATGGCCAGTGCCCGCGCCAATAGCTTTGCTGCCAATGTTTTTGCTACACCAGGCACTCCTTCGATCAGCACATGCCCGTTGGCCAAAACAGCTGCGATCATAAAATCGACCAGATCCAGCTGCCCTACCATAATCTTGCTTATCTCTGTACGAACCTCGTCAACAGCTGATTTTATTGAACTCAAATCAACCCGGCTTTCAAAACGTCTCTCTTCTTGCATTATATATCGATTTCAAAAATTATCGCTTACTAATATCATAAAACAGGTCCAACTGTGTAGACAGGTTGGTTAAATATCGGGCATCTATCTTTTTCCCTTTTTCAACTTCGACCAGCAAAGCAAGTAATTTGCTTATCTGAGCAGGGTCTACACCCGTTCTTGCCCCAATGCGCTCTGCTTTCAAAGAGGCCAGGTCACTGGTAGATAGATGCAGCTTATGGTTCACGTAGTGTCTAAACTGATCTACCAGTTTTAATGCGAGATTGCTGTGATCGCCTTCGTTAAAGTAAAGCCGGCCAACGGTATGTGCGAACTCAACCGTTTTGTTTTCCTTAGATGGCAACACAGGAATAACGCGTTGCCTTCGTCGCACGTGAATCGCCATAAACAAGAGGATTGAGCACAGCGCAATATAATAGCCGGCCCGAAATGCCGGAGATGACATAACATAACGCAAAGGCGTCTGGGCAATCAGCTTGTTCGGTTTGTAATACAAATCCCAAAACGTAGGCTGTGCCGGCAAATAAGATAATGCCGCATAGGAATAGGTTACATTCCCTTCTGCTAACATGTTGAAGTTCGTAAACGCCAGCGGCACACTGCTCAACAGGAAAAAGCCGTCTCCATATCCTACCCGCATAAAGTTATGCCCTCCCTCTTGATAGCTTCCTAAAACCACATGCTGCAGTGAATCGGCTGGCAGTGAATCGGCTGGCAGTGAATCGGCAATCAGTGAATCGGCAATCAGTGAATCAGCTCGCGACGAATTTTCAAGCCCGTCTGCATTCTCATCATCTGACGTCGTGGAATCGGTGATTATCTCCAGGTAGGAATGAAACGGGTCAGTACTGTAATAGAAACCCGTTGCGTTGGCAATTTGCTGATGTACGAAATTGATTTTGGTTGTATCGTTAATCCCAAACCCATCATCAAAGTCTGCTTCATCCCCCAGAGGACTCACCCTATTCTTTATTCGAAGCCTCGACAAAAATGAACCACCAAATCTTGATGCAGCAACAAATACTGTATTCCCGCGAGCAACATGCTTTTTGAGGGCGATGGCCTCTACACGATCTGGGACAAATGTGTCCGTGATGAACATATAATTCGTGCCAACAATCGAGGTATCAGACACCACTTCATACGGCGGTATATCTATGGCCGTAATCTCTTTATTATCAACAAGATAAGGCAATAGATTATACAGCACTTCGCTCCCATATGCACGGTTATCCTCTCGTCCAAAGGATAATCGCCAGGGGTCTTCTTTTACGTTCGCTGACAACCAGACAACGAGGACGAAAATACTCAAGAATATGGTGAGGTAAATCTTTTCCTTTCGCTTCACGACACCCTCTCTGGTTCTTCAATCAGACTCAAGGTGAGCATTCTAGCCTCTTCTACCAGCGGGAGATCAACGGGAAAATCTCCATACCATGAGTGATCAAAAAGATAGATAAGCCGCGCAAAGGCCGGCATAATTTCGCGTAGCCGGCATTCTCTCAGATAATCTTGATTGGTTTTGCGTGGCGACCAGAGAATGACTTCTCTTTCATCCAAAATCTTCAAGACGTGCATGTAATACATGCGTATGGTTAACCGTAGATCGTTTTGTTGAAGCGCACCTTCAGCCAATGACAAAAAGTTTTTCTCACGCAAGTCTTCCTGTGTCTCTGTAAAAACGCCCCTTGTACTTCTTTTCTTTGCGCTAAACAAGCTTCCTACGTCCATTTTAAGAAAGCCTAGAAGTGCATAACCAAAAATAGCGAGTGCTATAGCGTAGAATACGAATTCCCAAATATCACTCTGTCCATTATCGTCAAACACATTTGAAAGCCGCTCAAAAAGCCAGGTCTTCAACTGATCCCACCAGCCCAGCACATCGTTTTTTCCTGTTGCATAATTATAGTCTGGATTTTCCAGATACGCTTCAAGGATTCCGGGCGGCGGCGTTCTAACGACAACTTCAGTGGAATCAATGGCTGTTGTGCGTAAGGGCACCGTTGCATCTTGAAGTAGAGCACTGCTTTGCCCGGCTATCCCATGTTTAGTTGAGATCGCGTTAGCCGGCTTACACCAAAGTATCAGCAGGATTACCAGACAAAAGAAAGGCCGGCTAAAATAAATCATTGTGCCCTTCATTCAATTCATCAATGCGGCCCATCAGTCCGGTTTTTTCTTTTTTCTCAACAAGACTAAAGTATTGCATTGTGGCTGCCGTAGCCGGTAACGCATAAAGCAAACTGCTCCCCAATGTGCCCAAAATACTCAATGCAATGAGGATGTACCTAAACATCGAACCATCACTTTCACCAAAAGCATGTAGTCCTCCCATAAAGGCGAGCATATAGTTAGGCGCATTAAAAAACAGCCCCAGAATCATCATCAGAATCCCCGACACCATGAGCACAGCAAATGTATTCCCAAAGTTTTGCTGTATTAAATACCGGCTTCTGTTAAAGGTATCAATGAGTCCGAGCTTCTCATGAAAACGGATAGGAAATAACATTGAAATAACTGCAATGGAATAAAAGAGTGCAATAAACCAGATAATAAAGGCAAAAAACACAAGTATTCCGGCAACGATGCTGGCAGCAGTTGAAGTGTTAAAAAGGGCAATCGACATCGGCAAAAGGATAATCAGAAAACTGCCGAAATACAGCACAAACGAAAAGATTGACGTACCGATCATCATACCAATCTGCTTTTTGGTATGCTCCCATACTTCATCCAATTCAATGCTTCCTCCTCCCTTTTCCTGGTAGCGTTGCATGTAGGCGTTGACGATTGTGATTGCCAGCACCGTTGAAAGCATGCTTAGCAGTAAAAACATGAGGTAGGAGATGCCAAACAAGCCGGCCTGAAAATCACTGGAAAGCGATTCGCCTTCTGTTGCGGTCAACGACAACTGGTCCCAATACCCTATGCTGCTAATGCCACCAAGCAAGGCTACCGGGCCCACAATGTATAAGAGGCACTTACCCAACGGGATAAAGTTTTGACGTAAAAAGGCGAAGGTCACGTTTATCACGTCGCCAAAATCTCTCACCTTACGGAAATCAACATATTCATTTGTTGACATAAACGACTTCCTGCTTTTTACGGATGGGATAAATGATAAAATACCAGACAATCAGACCAAAAGAACTGAATATGATAAACAGACTGAGCCAAAGCGGCATGTCTGTATGACGTGTTACAAAAGCTTCGAGAAAGCCAGCGGTTATGAATATGGGGATGAGCCCAACGATTATCTTAGCCCCCCTGCGTGCGCCACGAATGAATGACTCGAGCCGGCTGTACGTTCCGGGGAAAAGAAAGCTATTGCCCATCACAATGCCGGCGCCGCCGGCGATAACAATGGCTGACAGTTCAAGGGCCCCATGGATGTATATGGTCAGAAGTGCGTCCCAAAGCAATCCTTTTTCGTAGAACATATACTGGAAAGCCCCAACCATAACGCCATTCGAAAACAAAACGTAGCCTGTACCAAAAGAGAAAAAGATACCCAGCGAGAATGCAAAGAATGAAACGCGAATATTATTTACCGTGATCGCGAGAAACATATCCCACTGCTGCATACTTTTATACACAGCCATGGGGTCGTCTTTTTTGATGTTTTCAAGGGTTTGATTTACATACGTATCCCCAAGAATGAGTCGTACAAAGCCAGCATCATATTTTGATGACACGGCCCCCAATGAAATGGCTACGAGGAAAATAACGAGCGCCACAAACAGTTCTTTGTGCGCAGACCGAACAACACGGGGGAGTTCTTCTTTCCAGAAATGAAGAATCCGTCCTTTTTCTTCTTGTTTGTTTTTGTAAATACGCTGATGCGCTTGTGCGGCCAGTCCTTGTAGATAAACGGTTGTTTTTGAGTCCGGGTAAAATGTTTTAGCGTAGGAAAGGTCATCCAGCACTTGCGTAAACATAGCAGCCAGTTCATCAGAATCGTACTGAGACTTTTTTTTCATGGCAGCCTCAAATCGCTCCCATCTTTTAGCATTCTGATGCAAAAAGGTTATTTCTCGCATTTGGATAAACGCTTTTAATATTGGCTTTTTTACTCTCGGTTATTTACGCGAGACGAGATTAGATGACGAAGGTAGCTAGAAGTTATGGATCAGGTTAGAATAAAAACCGCACAAAATGTATTAATCGATTATGAAGCCGCCGGCATTGGTGATCGGACGGTAGCTGCAATTGTAGATCTGTTTATTCTGTTTGCATACCTCATCACAGCATTTTTGATCGTCGGGGATTCCATTTCTACTGCCAGTTCAATAATCATTTCAGTGCCCTACCTTTTATACTTTCTCATCTCGGAAACCATGATGAACGGTCAAACCCTTGGAAAAAAAGTCAGGGGCATTGTTGTTACCAGAATAGATGGTACTGAACCAAGGTTTGGAGATTACATCATTCGATGGCTGTTCAGACTGGTAGAAATTGACCTGAGCATGGGCCTTATCGCGTTGATTACCGTTTTTATGCGCGGTAACGGGCAAAGACTTGGCGACATGGCAGCCGGCACTGCTGTTGTAAAAAAAGCAGAAAAAGTTGGTTTAAAAGATACCCTTTACTCAGCCCTTCAGGACGACTACATCCTTACCTTTCAGGAAACGGAGGTGCTAACCGACAAAGAAATTTCGCTCGCCAAGGAAGTACTTGACACGTTGATCCGTGAAAAAACCAACCCCGGATTAACTGCCGTTGCCGAAAAGATGAAGGCCAGTTTACTCCTTAAAATGAACACCACATCTGAATTACCACCCAAAAGTTTTCTACACGCAGTGATACAGGATTACAATTTCCTGAGAAGATAGGTTGGCGCCAAAGGGGCTGCAATAGCGCTGTTCGCAAGTAAAATCTGATCATCGTGCTTTCAAGCAACTCGTGTATCTGACGCGTGGAAGGTATGACGCGAGGAGCATCATTTCCATTCTCCTATTTTACCATTCTCCCGTCTTTCCCCCTCATAAGTCAGATAACTCGTATCAAGAGCGTAAGCCTGTGATGTAACAATATGATTGATAATTTTTATCGTAACTAGCTCAAAACGCCCGATCAGGATGACATGATTGGGCGTTTTGCTATGGTAAGCGTGGTATTTTATCAAAAAATCTGTTACATCACAGCGTAAGCCATAAAGTGCAAATCAATCACGAAAACCTGTATTTGCCTTCAAATCTACTCCATATCCCCCGCTTTTGCTTTCTCTTCGGCCAGCTTGAGGGCCTGATAGGCATTGACGATGCTGCCAGTGCGAGAGAGTGCACCAAAGGGAATCATCGTTGCTTCGGTGCCTGGTTGGGTTACCATTTGCTCTGCATAGGACGCTGCTGAATTTAGCAGGATCTCTTTGATTTCGGCGGCAGAGAACTGCGGGTAATAAGCCATAATCAAAGCAGCAAGGCCGGCGACCACAGGTGAAGCCATACTCGTACCGTCTGAATGTTTGTATTTATTGCCAGGAATCGTTGAAAAGATATCAACGCCCGGCGCAAACACGTCCACATTCATTTTACCAAAATTCGAAAAAGAAGCTGCAAGATTTTGCGGCCCTTCCCAGGAAGAAGCACCCACTTCGATCCATGTGCTCACTTTGCCATTGTTTTCGAGTAAATGGGCGGTTGGGAAATTCCCTTCTTCATCGGTGTTTTCACCATCATTGCCAGCGGCATGAATCATTAACACGTTGTTTGACTCTGCATATTGTATGGCCTCATCTACAACGGCTTTTTGCGGAGACACACTTTTGCCAAAGCTCATATTGATGATGTCCGCGCCGTTATCTACCGCATAACGAATAGCATTGGCGATGTCTTTATCTCTTTCATCTCCTTTTGGCACCGCTCGCACGGCCATGATTTCGACAGAGTTTGCAACGCCATCAATGCCTAGCGCATTACCTCGTTTCGCCCCAATGATACCGGCGACGTGCGTGCCATGGAAAGAATCTGGTCCGGTAACATTGTTGTTTCCGTAGAATTTCTCCGTGAGGTCTGAATAGTTATCTCCAACGATCCCCCTCGGGTCAAAATCTGTATTGAGTCCTTTCTGCAAATACCCTTCAAAGGTCTCTCTTTCCTCAAGCAATTGTGCCTGATCAAGTCCCAGTTCATCAAAGTATAAAATGATCGACTTTGCCTGCTGCACCTCTTCTCGGGGAGATTCGGTTTTCTTTACATCATCTACAGTAAATGCTTCGTTTTTCAGAAAATCCCCCATGATGCTATTGGCAGCATCAAACATGCCGGCCGCACCATTGATATTGTTGTAAATCTCCGTCATCTTCTGAACTTCCGCTTCGTAGTCGTTTTTTATCTCCAGGAAGTACGCATATTCGTCCTGCTGCTCTTCAGACAACGTATTTGAATCAACGCCTTCAAACACGGGATTTAGCCGGGCAAATTCACGCGTCAGCTCGAAGGTATCGTAATAAATATTCTCGCCATCAGGTCCGCCAATAAAATTCCATCCATAGACGTCGTCAACATACCCGTTTTTGTCGTCGTCAACGCCATTGCCGGCTATTTCATCGTCATTTTTCCAAATAGAAATATCTTCATGTTCGATGTCAACGCCAGAATCAATCACAGCGACAACAACTTTCTTGAGCGGCTCTTTGTCTGCCAAAACAGATTGATACGCCCGTTCAGTGCCAATGCCAACATATGCGCCATCATCTCCGTTAAGATGCATCCAATGGTCGAGCATATCTTCTGACGCTTCAGTTTCAGCGTCTTCGATCACCGAAGAAGCATCCTCGCCGGCCATCTCGGTTGCTGCGGGCGTTGGAGCGCTTGCCGGTACCTCGGCAGGCGTGGTCAGGTCTTTACTTGCCGAACAGCCGGCTAAAAGGAAAATGGCAAGGCAAAACGATGCAACACTATTTTTACCCATGGTTCTCAGCACATTCATCTTGGTGATAAAAAACATCTCTATTTATAGAAAGAAGAAACCCCTTCGATTACGAATAATCGCCGGGGTTTTGAAATAGCTAAAACAAAAAACTGTGATTTTGACGCAATTCAGATCTCAGTCTTTTCCTGAAATTTGAATACAATTGCAGCCAAAGCTCCTCCGACCAGCGGACCAACTAGGTACAGCCAAAGATTTCCAAAGGTCCCGCTTCCCTATTGTTGCGTCAATAAGAACAGGCCCTATGCCTACTGCCGGGTTAAATGCTCCGCCGGATATACCTCCTCCCGCAAAAGCAGCAACCACAACGGTAAAGCCAATGGCCAGGCCAAAATACGAATTCCCTTCTGTGGTCTTTGCTGTTGCTACATGTAATACAACAAGAGCCAATGCAAAGGTAAACAGGATTTCAACACCCATTGCAGGGCCAGCGGCTGCAGCAGGTGCCGGCGCAATTGTTGAACCCGTGATGCCGTTGACAGCCAAACTTGCTGCGATCGCTCCCAATACCTGAGAAATCATATACTGGGCAACATCCTTTGACGAGAGCGCTCCCCGCATCCACGCAGCCAAACTTACCGCCGAATTATAATGCGCGCCGGATATATGGCCGCCCATGTATACCATGATCATGAGTGCAGATCCAATCGCCAGGGTAGCCAGTTATCACGCGATGTGACAAGTTCATTGATAAAATACTACGCTTATCATAGCAAAAATCTTCGTTCAGGCTGACATATTTAGGGGTTTTGAGTGACTTTCAGGTATAATTATCACTCATATTGTTACATCACACAGTTATCAGTTATCAGTTATCAGTTATCAGTTATCAGAATTTACTTTTTATCACTGAAAACTGATGTCTGATAACTGAAGACTCAGTGCAATGTCTTCAGGTTATAGCACACAACTTGGTTCTTTAAATAAATGAGAGGAAGAATCCGAGGGATCGATTTTACGCGTCAACAACTTGCTCTGAGAGACGCTGCCATATTATATCGAGCATATCGGTTAACGCGAAATCTTTGTGCCAATCAATCTTTTCACTCGCATCCCGATTTACATACAACCAATGCGCAAGTAAACGAATATCTTCAATCTCAGCTTTGAAATAGCGATCC
>JBGCEN010000350.1:0-4038 GCA_045106435.1 Rhodothermales bacterium | reverse complement strand
GTCTATCGCCGGCTCTTTTCCCTTAAGCCGTTGGCTGACCTTGATCTACTGGAAGGCAGGAAACTCGACGTTGCCTTTGTCAAGAAACACTACGCACAATGGCATAACAGTCAAACGGGCCCCTTGCTGCTGGCCATGCCTGACGGGAGCGGTAGAACGAGCTTTATGAATGTGTTGATAGGCGCTCTTTTTGACGACGCAAATGTTCAGCCGCTAAATTTGTTGCGCCGCGTTGAGGATGAAGCCACTTTTGCCAAACAGGTTGCTGCTGCACTACTCATAACGGCGGATGAATCGCTTACCCTGGACGAATTAGAATCACAAATCATGGCAAGGAAACGGAGTGAAACACCCTGTGTTCTTGTTATAGACCGATTTGAACATTTAATGCTTTGCGCGCCTGGTGGACACAAACTCATAGAGCGCGTGCTCATTTTCATGTCCCGCACAGATAATTACATTTACTGGGTCATCAATGTCAGTACCCATGCGTGGCATTTCCTGGAGAAGACGATGAGCCCTTCCTCTGGATTTATCTCTGCTTACAAAGTAACCAACATCCAGCGGCAGGCACTAGAAGACATTATCTTGAAACGGCATAACCGAAGCGGGATGAGTCTTCATTTTAAATCTAATGCCTCATCCAAAAACTTCTTTGGCCTTTCGCGTTCGAAATCCGAAGAAAGCCTTCAGGAGACGCATCGGACAGCCTTTTTTGACAGATTGCACAAACTATCTGGGCAGAATATTTTACTGGCCCTCCTCTATTGGTTGCGTGCTGTAGAATTTGACCCGGACGAAGACACGCTTTTTGTTAACGCGATTCAACCGATAAGCTTCTCCTTTCTTGACACCCTGGACCTGCCCAGGGCCTTTACGCTCAAATCATTTCTCACGCATGGTACACTGACCCTAAAAGAGCACATGCGCGTTTTCAAGCTTAATCAGAACGAGAGCACATTCATTTTAGAATCACTTCTAAATTTGCGCATCATTGAACCCTCCATGCAAGATCCGGATGAACCCATCCACTTCAGAATAGAAAGCGATCAACCCTACCGACTCCACCCACTTATTGCTCATCCAGTCCTGGAGTTGCTAACAAAAAAGCACATCGTGTACTAGGCGTTCTGTGTTCAAGGTTCTGGGTTCAAGGTTAGGGGTGTTCAGAAAAAACATGTTCGTTACAATTGGAGCTTTTTGAGCAAAACTAGAAGCGCTATGATCGTCCAAAATCGGCTAATTTCGCACTTTGAAATCCAAGCGAATCCTGGGAACTTACTCTAACAGATCGATTCGGAATTTTTCTGAACACTCCTAGTTCAAGGTTCTGGATTCAAGGTTGTTTAGCCAACCCGAAACCCCACCAATCGGCAATCGGCAATCGAAACTAAAAAAGGCACAGCCTTTTTTGAGACCGTGCCTTTTAAAATCAACAACCGTAAACGAATTAGCCGATATGCATCTGTAATTCTTCGCGGCGGTGTTTCTGGCGCAATTTGCGCAATGCTTTTTCTTTAATCTGGCGTACACGCTCGCGTGTAAGTCCAAAGCGTTGGCCTATTTCTTCAAGCGTAAGTGGATGCTCGCGGCCAATGCCAAAATAGAGTCTGGTAATTTCAGCTTCTCTTGGATGAAGCAGACTCAGTGCGCGTTCAATGTCGATTTTGAGGGACTCATCCATCAAAGTATCGTCAGGCGCAGTGTCTTCGTCATCAGGAAGAACGTCGAGCAAACTGTTGTCGTCGTCTTCATTGAACGGGGCATCCATCGAGAGATGCCGGCCGGTGTGCTGCATAGCTTCGCGCACTTTTTCGACGTCGACTTCCAGCTCTTTTGCCAGTTCTTCGATGTTTGGCTGACGTTCATGTGTCTGGGCCAAACGCGCGCTTGTTTTGCGAATCTTGGAGATTGTACCAATCCGATTCAACGGCAAGCGGACGACGCGGCTTTGTTCTGCAAGTGCTTGCAAAATAGCCTGACGAATCCACCAGACAGCGTAAGAAATGAATTTGAATCCACGGGTCTCATCAAAGCGCTGAGCAGCTTTAATCAAACCATAATTCCCTTCATTAATCAGGTCAGCAAGGGTTAAACCCTGACCTTGATACTTCTTCGCAACAGATACAACGAAGCGAAGATTGGCACGCGTCAACTTATGAAGAGCTTCTTGGTCACCTTGCTTAATAAGACGCGCAAGCTTCACTTCCTCTTCAGGTACAAGAAGCGGGATTTGCCCGATCTCCTGAAGATACTGATCCAGCATGCGTTGCTGGCGAGGAACGTACATAGGCTTCTAGCGATTAGGTTGTAGCAGTTGTCTGGGGAATCTTTCTCAGTTTTGGATGTGTGGCAGGGCCAAAACGATCAGCTCTCAAACCGTAAGCGTACTGGCTTCCACATGCCCGACTCGCTACGATTTTTTCGGCTAGTTGTATATTCGTTATGCGACTTTATACGAAAAGATTGTCTTTGGTTCCGCTGTGTATGGACAAACGCATTCGGTTACGGGGCGTTCCTTCATCAAAGACTAATCTTTGTCGATATGTGTTTCGAGTCGAAGATTTCAGGTCCCTTATATCGGAACACAAAGTACCTGAACTACAACCTTTAACTCGAAACTAAGTGGGTATCGTAGCTTTAACAAGCATCGGCTGAAAACAACCAGGTTTTAAATTAATTATGGTGTGCAAGTCAAAAGTTAAAATTTAAAAGCTCAAACAGTGGGGTCTGTAACCCACTTGATTTTGCCTTTTCCCTTTTACCTTTTGCCTTCCCCAAAGTGCTATGGAAGACAGATTCATCCTTGACTGCAAAGGCATACCCTTAGACTGCCGGCCTGGTGGCCCCCAGGGGATTCACGTCATGGGTATCCTCAACGTTACGCCAGATTCCTTTTCCGATGGCGGCATCTACATCGATATATCCACTGCTTTACGCCGTACGGAGCAGATGCTGGAGGAAGGAGCGAAGATTATAGACATTGGCGGAGAGTCCACGCGGCCCCGTGGTAACGCGTATGGCCAGGGAGCAGATATCGTTACGCCAGACCAGGAGCGAAGCAGAGTACTTCCGGTGATTGAAGCCATTCAATCGAAATTCCCGGAAGCGTTAATTTCGATTGACACCTACAAGCCTGATATTGCAAAAGAAGCCATTGAAGCCGGCGCGCATATTATCAACGATATTACAGGCCTCCGTTTATATCCAGAAACAGCGAAGATTGCGCAATCGCTTGGCGTGCCATTGATTCTCATGCATTCTTTGGGCCAGCCCGGGGAAATGCCGCACCAAGAGGTGTACTCTGATGTGGTTGTAGCAGTAAAAGAATCATTAGCACGTGCGGTTCAAATCGGAGAGGAAGCAGGGCTTACCCAAATGGTTACCGATCCTGGTTTTGGGTTTGGTAAAACGCCACAAGAGAATCTTGCATTGATGAATCATGTCGATGATTTTCTTGCCCTGGGATACCCGGTACTTGTTGGTATTTCACGAAAAAGTTCAATCGGGGTACTGCTCGGCAATAAAAATGCGCCGGCACCTGTGAACAGGAGATTGTTTGGCACGCTTGGTGCAACTGCTGTTGCTGTTTTACGCGGTGCAACCATTGTCCGCACACACGATGTACAGCCAACAGTAGAAATGCTCAAAATTCTTATGGAAACTGCACATGCATAGTAGCGGTTAACCTTAATGTAGAGTCAAAGATATAGAGACGACTTAACAGATCGTCATCTTTAGCCCGTCGAAATACGATAAAGCCCGATCAGCCAAGGATTTAAAGTATTTGCAGTGATTCATGAGATCCTTCGACAGGCTCAGGATAACGTTTTGATCACGTCACTATAGACTTGGCAGTCTACCGGGTCGTGTGAACAATTAACTTACATGGCTCTTTACGCATTCTTTTTTGTCTACACAATCTTAAAACACAACGTCCAATTCGACGGAATTTGCTAAGAACCTGTCTACGATCTATTTCCGAGGTGCATTGTGCGCCCTTTTTGCCCATATCTGCGTTCCTTTTTGCGCCCGATG
>JBGCEN010000349.1:0-6721 GCA_045106435.1 Rhodothermales bacterium | reverse complement strand
CAAATGCGCGGCGTTGTGCGGGGGCTTTTATCGAAGCGTTTAGCCAGGGACTGAGGCCGGCATGTTTCATGTCATAGCTGTATCTAACGTCGCTGGGTACGGATTAGTGAGGTGGGGATAAAAGTGCGCATTGATTTGGCGGGCGCCCTTTTGTGTGCTTTTTGGGCGCGCAAAAAGCACGAACGCCCCCTTGAAGGATACCAGGGCGTTTTGTTCTTTTTGCGCGGCCAAAAAGAACGAAAAAGGCCGCCCATCAAATAAAATGCACGATTTTATCCCCAATCGCGCATTCCATACCCAGGGCCTGTTTGTGTCGCGTCATCTTTTTGTTTTACTGCCTCAAGCCCCTGGCTAAACGCTTCGATAAAAGGCCAGCTCACAACGCCACGCATTTGATGGGATACCCCCGCGCACTTCTTTGCTGATTTGTCTAGGTCTAAGAAACTGTTGAGATTTAATCTTCACATTGAGTGAGCGATCTTTTGGTGCTTTTGAATCCGCTTTGTTCACACGTAACGCTGCTATGCGCTCAAAACGTCGTATCCCAAAGCACTCACAATCTCATCTCTCTCAATTGCAAACCTCAAATCTCAACAGTTTCTAAGAAACTGTTAATTGTTTATAATCAGCACTATTTAAATGCAATTGCCCTGTCCGCCAGTTGATCTATTATGGCGATCTAAAACCAATGTCGCAGGTATACACGGCGAACAGGCTGGCCTGAATATAGCATTTCTTCCCCCTGAAGCCGGCCCTGACATCATATCAGCATTTCTTATCTCGGAATTTCTTTTCTCGGACAATCGTGGATGTGTGCTAAACCCGACGGGTTTACAGGACCGCTTTGCTTTTTCCCAATTCCAGCCGAGACTATCAAAAGGGCTTTTCTTTCGATTGGATGCCCTCATCGCTCAAATTGAGCACATCAAGAATTATTGGATAGCTTTATGAAAGCTAGGCTTTACGTAGTTATTGGGCTTGTTTTCTCTGGAATGACCGTGTGTTCGGTGCCTCTTTTTGCCCAAAACGTAGGGAGTGGGCCGGCGCTTTTTGCCCCGAGGGCGCTTGCCGTAGAAGCAGATGGAGGTCTTGTCGTTATTGATGCCGGCCGCAATGCAGTTTTGCGTATCAACCCTGCAACGGGTGATCGTTCGACGGTTTCTGATGCAGGATTTGGTACGGGCACTGGCTTTGAAACGCCTGTGGGTATTGTCGTTGAGCCGGATGGATATCTGGTGATTGTTGATTCAAAACGTGCTGCCTTGGTGCGTATTAATCCATTAAACGGCGACCGTACGGTACTATCTGACATAGCCACTGGCACTGGGCCGGCCTTTGGTGTGCTTCATGGTATTGCTGTTGAATCGGATGGCAACCTGTTGGTCACAGATTCAAATCTGCGCGCGGTTTTGCGGGTTGATCGATTCTCTGGAGATCGTGCCATCGTATCAGAAGATGATGGTGAAGCCGGCTTTACCCCTGAAAGCATTGCCACAGAGGCAAATGGTCAGATCGCTGTAACCAGTGGAGGTAGCATAATTCGGATCGATCCAGTAACGGGAGATCGGACGGCTGTGTCGGACGCTGGTGTGGGGACTGGGCCGACGTTTAAAACAACGTTAGCTATCGCTGTTGGGCCTGATGGGACGCTGATGGTCGCTGACCTGTCCCTCAATACCATTACGCGTATTGATCCGCTTAGTGGAAATCGGACTTTGGTGTCGGATTCTACCACAGGCGCTGGTCCTGGGTTTGGTGCTTTGATGGGGATACAGGTAGATTCAGAGGGGGCTTTTGTTGTTGCAGACCAAGGTCTCTCAGGCGTCATTCAAATTGATCCGGCAACCGGAGATCGCTCCGTCATTTCTCAAAGTAGTTTCGATCCAATTCTCGATATTCCCTGGAGTATCAAGGTCCAGGAAGATAGTGCCCTGTTTGTACTGGATTCGGGCTTAAATGCGCTCATTCGCATAGATCCAGTCACGGCCAATCATACAAATATTTCGAAAGATGGGGAGGGACCAAGCCTGGATAGTCCCATTGGATTTGCGATAGAAACAGATGGTCATTTTGCCGCCGTAGACAGAAGATCAAAAGCCTTAATCCGCATTGACCCTGTCAGTGGAGAGCGCGAAATGGTGTCAAATGCAAGTACAGGCCGTGGCCCAGATTTTAATGCACCCAATTATGTAGCGGTAGAATCTGATGGGGAACTGTTGGTAACAGATTTTGGATTAAAATCGCTATTAAGGGTTAATCCTCGAACCGGGGATCGTTCGACGGTTTCAGATTCTTTGAAAGGATCAGGCCCGTTCTTTTCGATAAATCTTGACGTGCTTGTCGATGATGATGGGAAGATTTGGATAGCAGATTTTGGATTAAAAGCTATCGTAAAAGTAGATCCCATTTCTGGTGACCGTACAGTTGTTTCGGGTAAAAATGTGGGCGATGGGCCGTCATTAAGCCGGCCGGCAGGGATCGTCATGGATACCAATGGCGATTTAATCGTTGCAGATTTTGAGCCGGCTGCTTTGGTTCGTGTTGATACAGCAAGCGGTGAACGGACCATTATTTCTGATGCGAGTCGGGGAAGCGGTCCGCTACTCTCCGGGCCTCGTGGACTTGCGATGGAAGCAGATGGCAATCTTGTGCTGGTAGATCTGAATTTGAAAGTTGTATTTCGCGTTGATCCTTTAACGGGTAACCGGACAATTCTTTTGCCGGAGCCTGTTCGGATAAGCCGTGAATTTGAAGATCGGGAAGTGATGCATGCCTTTACGCTGGCGCAGAATTACCCGAACCCATTTCGCGAAGAGACGGTTCTGACGTACAACCTGCGCCGGCCTGCGCAGGTGCAACTAAAAATCTATGACGTGCTCGGCCGGCACGTTGCAACACTTGTTGATGGATTCAGTCATGCCGCTGAACATTCTGTTGTCTGGCATGCAGATAACGCCCCCAGCGGCTTGTATTTTGCCCGGTTACAAGTGGATGACCAGGTTATAACAAGTAAGCTGATGATGATAAAGTAGATACTGGTTAGTTTCGGGTTTAGGGTTCAATGTTTAGGGTTGCTCAATAATCTATCGATCCCTGCTAACTGTCAACACACCCTCTAATCCGTTCATCACCCAATAGAAACAGGTTTGCCCGTTTTAATGCTGCGGTAGATCGCGTCGATTACGCGCATGTCGCGGAGGCCTTCGTGACCATCTGCGCTGCTGGGGAGGTCGTTTTTGATACAATGGGCAAAGTCATCCATTTGGGCAGCTTGCTGATTGATCTGAGGGAATTCCATCGGGCCGTCTGAGGTAACGCCTTTGATGCCGCCGTAGGAATACGCCGGCCGCAATTCAAACCAACCGCGCTCCGCTGAGGCAAACAGCCGGTGTGTGCTTAAAGCATAACTCGTTGTTGAGTTTACCACACAGCCGCTCGGGAAGGTCATCTGCCACGTCATGGTCTCATCTACTTCTGCAAATTTGACGGGATCGGTTTTGAATTCCTGTGCCGTAACCTGAATGGGTTCTTCGCCTGTCACATATCTCGCTGCCTGAATCGCGTAGATTCCCACATCCATCATCGCACCACCGCCGGCCAGGTTGTGTCTCAACCGCCACTGGGTGGGGTCGCCGATTTTAAAGCCAAAAGCAGTATCCATGTGGAGTACTTTGCCATACACTTGCTCTTGTCCAAGGCGCGTGGCTTCCATGTTGTGCGGTTCAAAGTGTAGCCGATAGCCAATAGAAAACCTCCGGTTCGCCCGCTCGCACGCCTCAACCATTGTTTTTCCCTCTGCTTCATTGAGGGACATTGGTTTCTCACAGATCACGTGTTTTCCGGCCTTTGCAGCACGAATCGTGTATTCAGCGTGCATGGAGTTTGGCAGTACAACATACACGATGTCGATCGAGTCATCGTTGGCGATTTGATCGAAGGTTGCGTAGTCGTAGATATGATCTTTCAGAGCCGGCTTGCGCTGCAGCCAGTCTGCTGCCTTGAACGGGGTGCCAGTGACGATGCCGGCGAGCTTGCACATCTTCGATACTTCCAGCGCCGGCGCCAACTGGTTGGTTGCATAATTACCCATGCCCACAAGGGCAACGCCGAGTTTTTCTTCTTCGGGCAATGTTGGCAAAAGACTGTTCAGTACGGTTGTTTTTTGCCAGGGCAATAGACTGCCGAATCCTAATCCCATTCCAGCAGTTTGTATAAAAGAACGACGTGTTCGACGAGATGTGAATTCGGAAGAATTAGGCATTATCTTTCAGGCTGTGTATTGTGTAGCGTTTTGTTAGTAAACATAGTCTAAAGAACATTTTCGTTGTAAACAACCCATGTATGGTCTTTTGGCTGCCCTCAATAGCGGTCAGAATCAGTGGACATGATGCAGGATGATTGTTGGCGTTTTTCTTCCCAGCCCAACATCTTGCTGTTAAAAATACAGTCTGATTGCTCTCATCCAGCAAGCAACTGTAAGCAGCAGTATTGAAAAGAATTCCCCCGTGTCAGGTGCCGGTAGTTTTTTACGCATAGATACATGGCGAAGTACACCTACTGTTTTTAACTTCCTCGTTCCAGGATAAACCTGTTTGTACCGGCAAAGTCATGCGTAACAAACTTGTGGATAATCGCTATCGCGTTATAGCCCGCATTGGCCAGGGAGCCATGGGGAAGGTATTCCAGGCGGAGCATGTGTATACAAAGCAGCCTGTTGCCTTAAAGATTATCCACCCGCAATACCAGCAGGATGAACAATACCGCGTTCGTTTCCTTCGGGAAATAGAGTTGGCGTGTCGTGTGCGTCACCCGCATGCGGTGCAAATTCTGGATGCCGGCGAAGCAGAATCCAACATGCTGTACATGGCCATGGAATACCTGGATGGCCAAACCCTGAGTAATCTGCTTAAACAGTCGCCACAAGGACTCGAACTGGATGTGGCCTTGAACATTGCACACCAGATTGGCCTTGCACTCGGGGCCATCCATGGCGCCGGCCTGGTGCATCGGGATCTGAAGCCGGACAACATCATGATTTTGTCTGATGATGATCCGTTCTCTAAAGAGTGCATGGTTAAGATTCTGGATTTTGGTATAGCGCGTGATCTGGATGCGCTTAATTCGCTTACCGGCAAAATGATGATCGGTACGCCGAAATTCATGAGTCCGGAGCAAACACGCGGCGAGAAGCTCACCCAGCAATCAGATATCTACAATCTCGGTTTGATTCTGTATGCGATGTTAACCGGCAAAGAACCGTTTTCATCCGACTCACCTGTTGGCTATGTATTTCATCATAATATGACCCAGCCGGCGCCTGTTTCTTCTCTGCGAAGCGACGTCCCGCCGCACATTGAGTGGGCCATTCAAAAAGCGCTGTCAAAAGATCCGGAGCTTCGGTTTGAGACGGCAGCAGCTTTTATCGCTACGCTTACCGTTGGACGCAGTCGTAAAAAGACGGCGCGTGTAAACCGTGGACCCGAGATGCCCGTGCATACCATCGAAACACCGCGGCCTGCTGGTGTATGGAAAAAGGTTATGATTGGCGGCATCAGCATTGTCGCGCTCGCATTTGCGGGAATGTCTATGCTTACCCGTTCCAACAATGCGCCGGCGTATGCAGATGCGTTGCCGTTTGCTGATTCAACCTACATGGAAGATGTACCCGGACTGGTAAACGTGCCTTCCCTGGCAGCATTGCCCATCGATTCGATGTTTCCCGTAGTTATTACGCCAAACTGGGATTCGCTGAACGACCTCTTGTCGATGACACAGGATTCGGCGACACAGGATTTGGTGACACAGGATTCGACGTCAACGGGTTTGACTATCGCTGAATCTACGGCCACAAAAGAGGCCTCAGATAATTCGCCTTCGGATAAAGCAGTATCGGATCAAATCCAGTCAGATGTTACAGGAGGGGACCAGGTAAAAGAAGAGATCGATCCCAACATTCTTTTTTATCAGAAGCTTGGCAAGGAGCCCATTCGGAGTCCATTGCGTGATGGCGAACTGGAGAGTGCTACTGCTGATCTGGATGAGAATAAATCTATAGAAGAGAACTCCAACATTGTTCGTCTTCGTGAAAAGCAGCGCATTGCTGAAGAAGCAGAGGCAAAAGCGCGCAACAAGGCAAAACAGTCTGCAGCTAAAAATGCCGGCTCAAATGCGCTCCCTGTTGTTAAAGGTGGGGTGGAACGATTGAGTGCCCGATTAAATTATCCGATGGAAGCCGCTATAGAAAAAGTATCCGGTACCGTGGGCATAAAGCTGTTGATCGACGAAAAAGGTGTGCTCCAGGAAGCGCAGATTTTCCAGTCGGTAGGATACGGATGTGACGAAGAAGTATTACGTGTTTTGCAAGAGGCTGAGTTTGAGCCGGCACGCTTAAACAACAAGCCCATAAAAGCATGGCTGAACCTGCAGTTTAGTTTTAAGCTGGTTCGGTGATTGATGGCTCGATCTGGGAATTGTCTCTAGCTCGGATCATTTCAGATGTCTGACTGATGATACTCGTGTATATAATGGCATTACACTTCATCAAGTCCCAATAACTATGAATGTATAACAGTTCCTTGAGTACATCCAGCGGATCGAAGTTAGGCCAATCTCGTCTGCTCTGTTACTGTATTAACGACGAAGCAACTTTCTTTGGATAGTTAGCTACGCGCAAGTTGACATTAGAGAGTATTCTTTGAATCATGTGTTTTCTTGCTGATAG
>JBGCEN010000348.1:0-7494 GCA_045106435.1 Rhodothermales bacterium | reverse complement strand
CGGGATGGCACGGAAATTCTTGCTACGGTAAACCATTTCCCTGGATTACTCAATCTGGAATCAACGCTAGATATTGAGACAGATTCGTCGTATGCCCTGTACTGGAATGGCTTTACAGAAGGCACAGATTCTTTTGCATTCATCGCCATGTTAGCCGGCGATAAACCGACATTAAATCTGCTTAAAGGAGATGGATTGTGGCAACAAGATCAGCAGTACGTTTTACTTGGTGAACCTGCGTACAGCTACAGTTTGTCAGGAGGCGTACTCGTCAGTTCTGATCAGCGTGCATTTCACATCGCATCACATCTGGATTCTTTAGCTTCAGCCAAGCCGGCGCTTCTCAACCCCAAACTATGGCCCGGAGAATGTTATAATCCTTGGGCCGCTCAATATGCTCCTCCCCTGTTCACAGAAATTGCGTCCCAGCCTACGCTTCAAATGACTCCATATAATGATGCAATCACGTACCTGAGAAACTGGGATTTTTCGTATACATCATCGAGTATAGGCGCTGCCATTTTTGAGAAGTGGTTAGCCAACCTCGGATTATCCGGCACATTAAACCGGCTTCCCATCGCAACAAATACTGATTCTACAGCAAATTCAACTGTACAGGTACCACCAGACTTTGAATCAGCCCAATTAGTCAGCACCTTCAAACGTACAATTGATAGCCTGAGCGCTTCATTCGGAGATGACCTCAGCCAGTGGCGACTTGAAAAAACACAGCCCGTACAACGTTACTTTCCTGCCTGGTCTGCAGACTCGCTTTTTTCTGCTGATGATTCTCCCCTTTCAAAAACAAACTATGCGCCCCTCGTTTTCCCGGGTAAAGGGGATGTGGCAACCTTGTGCAGCGGCTCCTTCAACTCACCAGGTTATGGTACAGTCTCCGCTCAATGGGACATATGGAGTACCAGCAGAGATGACAAAAATGCAATTTATTGGAGAAAACAGGTCACTCCAGAGTCCTTCCTGGAAAGATATCTGATTTCTAATCGACCCAGCGTGGAATTCAGATTTCTGCCTGAAGACGACGAGGTGGTGTACACTCGTATTACGCCGGGCTCATGAGTATGTATAAAACGCTATTGATTGGCCTGGACGCCGGCGGCACCAAAACAAGAATAGCGTCCAGATTTACAGATCAGGCCCATCCTGTTTATTTTGAAGGGAAAGGCATAAATATCAAACGAGATGGGCTCGATAATGCAGTAACCCGTTGTATTCAGCTTGTCAAAGCCGCCTGCAAAGACACCATCGCGGGCAATTCGATCACGCTATGCGCAGGTATTGCAGGCGCCGGCAGAGAGCATGACAAGCAATACGTGCAAAAGAAACTGACAGCAGGATTCCCCCAGGCTCGCTCGGTACATTGTACTGCCTTAACAGATGCTGATATCGCTTATTACGCCGCGCACGGTGATGCAAGCGGTATTTTGATGATTGCAGGGACGGGCTCGATTATCCTCGCAAAAACAAAAGCCAACAAATTTGTACGCGCTGGAGGCTGGGGCCGGTTATTAGGCGATGAAGGCGGTGGGTACAAGATCGGTCAGGATGGCCTCGCGGCTGTCGCTCGCGCATTTGATGGCGGCCCTTCAACCATGTTGTCTGCACTGCTTCGTGAAGCATTTCAACTCGACACAGGGGATGCACTGATTGAGTTCACCTATGACAAAGACGCTGCACTGCAAAACGTTGCACCCCTTGTTTTAAAAGCGGCTGAGCTCGACGATCAAGTTGCACTTCAAATCATTAACAATCAACTTGAAGCATTATCCAACCAGCTTGGATTGTTACTTAATAGATACCCTGACACAGTAAAAAATGTAGTCCTCACTGGCGGGCTCAGCGGCAATACATTCTATGTCAATCTGTTGACAAGCAAGATCGCAGATCACTACCCCGGCGGCATACAGTCCTCAGTATTGCAGACACAGGCAGAAGATGCCGCGCTACAACTGGCCGCAGCGCGGTTTAATTCTCAACAAAGCAATACTTAGTTGCCAAGACTGCCAAGTAGAAGTCTTGCCAAGAGACAGTCCTGAATCACAAACTGCGGCAACGTGCCGCCGTTGGATTAATGATCAATGGCAGCCGGCGCTTCGTTTGGATACCTGATTTCTTCAACCATATCCTGAACATCCTGCGGTGGGGGTGCAGTCATCAACGAAATACCAATCGTAGCGACAAAGTTGATGATCATACCTATCACACCAATACCCTGTGCATTGATACCCATGAAAGAGTCGATAATGGGTTCATCCATCCCCGGGATCACATTTTGCGCGCGCATCATGACAATCATGATGAAGGTAAAGCACAGTCCCAGGCTCATCCCTGCTATTGCCCCTTGCTTGTTCGCGCGCTTCCAGAAGATCCCCAGAACAATGATTGGGAAGAAAGAGGCTGCTGCCAAACCAAACGCAAATGCCACCACTTCTGCAACAAAACCTAACGGATAAATCCCCAGAATGCCGGCCACCAGAACAGCAAAGAAGATCATCATCCGTCCAACAAAGAGCTTTTGCTTATCCGAAGCGTTTGGCTTAAGAATGGAGCCGTAAATATCGTGGGCCAAAGATGAAGAGATGACCAGCAATAAACCTGAGGCAGTTGAAAGCGCAGCGGCCAATCCGCCGGCTGCAACGAGGGCTACAACAAAGGCAGGCAACCCGGCAATCTCAGGAGTTGCCAGTACAATTATATCTCGATTGATGCCCCCCAGCAACGACTGGGCATCTGTGGGACCGCCTTCCGGAAACGATATCAACCCGGTTGCCACCCAGCTTTGTACCCACTCGAGGTTTTGAAAATCAGGCCCTAACGTGTTGTATTGCTCAAGGATATAGTACTTGGCAAACATGGCTACAGCCGGCGCTGTTGTGTACAATATCGCAATAAACAGTAACGCCCAGAAAGCAGACCAACGCGCAGCCTTTGCGTTCTTAACTGTATAAAACCGAACAATCACATGGGGCAACCCTGCAGTCCCCGCCATTAAACACAAGGCTATACAAAACACGTTCAACATCGACAAATTGGCAAACGGACTACTGTATGCTGCAAGCCCAAGATCTGTCTGGATAGCATTCAGCTTCGGCAGAATGTCCCCCATTGCTACTTGAGGAATCGGGTTATTGGTCAGCAGCAGTGCAATGGCAATAGCCGGCACCGTATAAGCAAAGATCAACACACAATACTGTGCGACCTGCGTATACGTGATACCCTTCATACCACCCAACACAGCAAAGAACGCAACAATACACATCCCGATGATGACCCCAATCTCCAAGGGGACTTCCAGAAATCGGCTAAACGCTACGCCCACACCCGTCATCTGACCAGCCACGTAGGTAAAGGAGACAAAGATGGCTGCCACGGCTGCTACAATTCGTGCGCCGTTGGAATAGAAGCGTGTAGCAACAAAATCAGGCACTGTGTATTGGCCAAATTTGCGTAGATAGGGGGCCAGCAATAATGCCAGTAATACATACCCACCGGTCCATCCAAGCAAATAGACCGAGCCATCATATCCCATGAAAGAGATCAGGCCGGCCATTGAGATGAAAGAGGCTGCACTCATCCAGTCTGCTGCAGTTGCAGCGCCGTTTGCAATTGCAGATACCCCCTGCCCCGCTACATAAAAACCTTTGGTAGATCCTACCCGACTACGATACCCGATGTATAAGTACAGGGAAAACGTAATTCCTACAGTTACCCACGTCCAACTTTGAATGTCCATAAAACCACTACGGTATAATCAATACTATTTTTTGCAGTAAAACCTGCGTTGCAGATATACATCAACAAAGAATGTATATGCCCCATTTCATGCACAGGATATTGGTGGATTCCTGGCGCATGATCTACATAATTACTAGTGTCGTGTCAACCTAATTGTTGTTTTTCAACATGTGCAATGGAGAGAATGGGAGAAGAAGGGGGAAGAGCATTTGTTTTTCTCTCTTTCTCTCTTCTCGTTAACCCTCTTCATTTATTCCGCTGACACAACACCAGTCAGAGTCCAGCTTCCCTATCAGCACGCTCACTCAACAGCGTATAGGCTAAAATGAGCAATACAAAGATGATTATAGAACCCTGTTGGGCCATCCAGAAGCCAAATGGGATGCCATTAAAATCAAACTGATTGAAGTACTCAACACCAAAGATGCTGACTCCAAATGCTACCGCGGCCCAAATAACAAGCAGCCCTATAGTCCGCCGTATTTGTTTTTGCCAGTACTGTTTTTTGTCCATCAAACTACTCAGTTGGTGGGAATTAAGGCGTTATCAATTTCAAGAATCAGGCAATGACAAACCAGGTTGGCTATCCTGAAACTGAAAACCGACAACTTCCAATTAAACTACCGATTCAGTCGTTCTCCTACAAGAGAATCTACAACGCCCGGATCAGCGAGCGTACTTGTGTCACCAAGATTCTCGTGGTCATTTGCGGCTATTTTCCTAAGAATGCGTCGCATAATTTTACCGGACCGCGTTTTAGGCAGCGCCGGCGTAAACTGAATAAAGTCGGGTTTGGCGATTGGGCCGATCTGGGTTCGAACGTGGGCTACCAGTGCCTGGCGCAATTCATCAGAGTCCTCAATGCCGGCATTCAGCGTGACATAGCAGTAGATCCCCTGCCCTTTTATATCATGAGGAAAACCTACAACCGCGGCTTCTGCCACGTCGTCGTAAGATACCAGCGCACTTTCTACTTCAGCAGTCCCAAGGCGGTGGCCAGAAACGTTGAGCACATCATCTACGCGACCCGTAATCCAGTAATATCCGTCTTCATCCCGCCGGCATCCGTCTCCTGTGAAATATTTCCCTTCAAATGTCGAGAAATAGGTATCCACAAATCTTTTGTGATTTTTGTAAACCGAGCGCATTTGTCCCGGCCAGGAATCTTTAATGGCCAATACACCCTGGGTAGCGCCTTCAAGAATATTTCCTTCCTGGTCGAGGATTTCAGGCTGAATCCCGAAGAAAGGCAAACACGCAGAGCCCGGCTTTTGCGGAACGGCACCTGGGAGCGGCGTGATCATAATGCCACCCGTTTCGGTTTGCCACCACGTATCGATAATCGGGCATCCTTCTTTGCCAACAACCTCATAATACCACCGCCAGGCCTCCGGGTTAATTGGTTCTCCAACGGTACCCAACAACCTTAAAGAGGAGCGATCCGACTTCGTAACAAACTCGTCTCCTTTACTCATGAGCGCGCGAATGGCCGTCGGAGCAGTGTAGAAGATGTTAACCTTATGCCGGTCTACAACATCCCAAAATCTGGAGGCATCAGGATACGTTGGAATGCCCTCGAAGAAGACTTGTGTAGCCCCATTAAAAAGCGGTCCGTACACGATATACGAGTGACCGGTTATCCAGCCTACGTCTGCTGTACACCAAAAAATGTCTCCATCATGGTAATCAAACACATATTGATGAGTAAGTGAAGTATAGACGCAATACCCGCCTGTTGTGTGTAATACGCCTTTAGGCTTGCCTGTTGAACCAGAGGTATAGAGGATAAAAAGCGGATCTTCAGCATCCATAACTTCTGGTGCGCAATCTGCATCTACCGTTTCCATTTCATCGTGATACCACAGGTCTCTGCCGGCCACCCAATTCACATCATTTCCGGTACGCTGTACGACAAACACATGCGATACATCCGGACAACGCTCCAGCGCCGCATCGGCATTAACTTTCAGCGGTACCAGCTTTTTACCGCGCATGCCCTGGTCTGCAGTGATCAACACGGTTGAATCACAATCGAGAATCCGATCAGCAAGCGAGTCTGGCGAAAAGCCGGCAAAGACAACAGAATGCACGGCTCCGATCCGTGCGCAGGCTTGCATGGCATACGCAGCCTCAGGAATCATGGGAAGATAAATGGTCACCCGATCTCCTTTTTTCACGCCGTGCTTCTTCAACACATTCGCAAACTTGCATACCTTTTCATGCATTTCAGCGTAGGTGATATGCAGCACCTCATCAGCGGGGTCATCCGGCTCAAAAATCAACGCCGTTTGGTTTGCCCGCTTTGGTAAATGCCGATCCAGAGAATTGTATGAAGCATTCAACTTCCCCCCTTCATACCAACGAATATGTACATCATCGCTGGCGAATGATACATCCTTCACCTTGCTGAACGGCTCAAACCAATCAATCCGCTGCGCCTGTTCTTCCCAAAAAGCTTCAGGATCATCAATAGACTGTTGATACAGCGCTTGATACGCCTCCATTGAGCCAAAATAGGCTTTGTCCTTAAAAGCTTGTGGCGCATCAAATTTTTCAGAACGCCCGGAATAGGCAGCGGTGAGTTGATCGTTTGATGACATGTAGGTTGAGGATTTTTTGTTTGTTGAAAGTTGGATACAAAATAAGGAGCAAAAACGACGGCGCGTTTAAAACCATCTAACGGCCCATCAGAATACTACTCTGACCTTGCATTTTCCACCCTCTTTTCAGAATCTTCTAAACCAGCGATTCAGGAGGATAGTCTGCAGGATTAAAATCTGGCTGGGGGAATTGAGGATTCATGTCTTCCAGTGTATCAACAAGAATCTGCGTAATGACTGCATTTCTGAAAGAGCGATCCTCTGCCGGCACCACGTACCACGGCGCATGATCGGTAGAACAGCGTTGCAGAGCAATCTCATATGCTTCCATATATGAAGTCCACAATTTGCGCTCTTCCAGATCACCAGGATTGAATTTCCAGAGCTTGTCTGGCCGGTTGAGGCGACGTCTGAGCCGGCTCAACTGATAGTCTTTCGAAATCTTCAACATCACCTTCACGACGCGTGTACCATTGTCTGCCAGTAGTTTTTCAAACGCGTTGATATGGTCATACCTTGCATCCAGTGTTTCTGGCGAGGCCCATCCGTGTACTCGCACAATCAATACATCTTCATAATGAGACCGATTGAAGATGCCAATTTTCCCTTTGCCCGGTACTTTTTCATGCACGCGCCACAGGAAATCGTGCGCCAATTCCTCTGGTGTAGGTTTTTTAAAACTGGATACCATACACCCCTGAGGGTTGATGCCTTTTGTCACTTGTTCTATGGTACTATCTTTGCCCCCGGTATCCATGGCCTGCAATACAAGTAACAAGGACTGTTTTCCTTCTGCATAAAGCCGTTCTTGCAGCAACGCTAGCTGCTCACGGTTGTCTTTTAAACAAGATTTGGCATCATCTTTAGAAACACCTTGATCATCATCACTTTCAATAGAAGAAAGCGCAAAGTCGGGCCCTTGCGTTACTTTGTATTTGTTGTAGTCGAATAAATTGGTGGCCATACTTTTTAAAGTATTTAGTTTTTGGTGGTTAGTTTTTAGAAACTGTTGAGATTTGAGGTTCGCAATTGAGAGAGATGAGATTTTGAGTGATTTTGGATACGACTTTTTGAGCGCATAGCAGCGTTACGTGCGACACGAGGGCGCAGCCCGACTGATGCAAATAAAAAAGCGGATTCA
>JBGCEN010000347.1:0-23236 GCA_045106435.1 Rhodothermales bacterium | reverse complement strand
GGCATCCCCGACGCTGCTGAATCATACACGGCATCCTGCACAGCAAGCACATTCAAATAGTCTTTCCCAGAGGTCTCAAAGGGCTTGTTGTTCGTCAAACAATCTACAAAATGCTGCTGCGTCGTGAAGCAGCAATCTCCGCCAAAGCCCCTTCTTTCGTGTGTGTACGGGTGGTTGGCTTCTGTTTCACTCAAACGCTGGATGGTTATTGAGCCGTCTGCGTAGAGCCGAATGCTGCCACCATTGCCCTCAACGAGAAACGTACCGAATGTATAACGGGGGTCTTCGTCTGCAGATGCGTTGTACCGGTTTGCATCCCACATGGCCATGGCGCCGCTTTCCATGGTAAAGATAAGCAATCCGCAGTCCTCGCCGGCAATAACCGGGTTCAAGCGGCGTAGCTTCGCGTAAACCTCTGTGATCTCGCCGGCCAGAAAACGAAACGTATCGATAAAGTGGACGCCTGTCTCATACACCAGCAGGCGAGGCATTTCCCGAAAATATGGTTGTCGGCCCTGATAAGCATCTTCCCCCCATCCATCGCCCATGCGAGAACGAAACGAGAGCGAATGGAGGGTGTCACCAATGGCCTCCGCATCCAGTAGTTTTTTGATTTCACGATGCCAGGGCTGGAAGCGAAAGTTCTCATGAATCATGAGGCGGATCCCATCAGCTTCTGCGCGTGCAACCATTGCTTCCGCTTCATGACGCGTAGGTGCTACGGGCTTCTGGCAAATAATGTCGACGCCGTGCGCGCCGGCTATTTGGCACAACGCAGTGTGTGATGTGGGGGGTGTTATGATATCGACAAAGTCTGGCTTCTCCGCTTCAAGCATACGCTGGAAATCTGTATAGACGTTCGGAATGCCAAAGTTGGTAGCAACCGTGCGGGCCTTGTCCTCATCCAGATCACATATCGCCATGATATCAACGCCAGATATCCGCTTCCACGCGTCATAGTGAAACTGGCTAAAGTACCCGGCACCGACACCTACACCTTTCAAAGCGGCCATTAGAATTCCTCCAGATTTTTCTCAGGTTGCATCGCCATCCATGCAAAGATCGCCAGCACATTGAGTGCGGCACCGATATAGAAAAACGGTGTTGTTGAATCCGTCCAGACTTGCAGATAAGGAAACGCAAGTGCTGTAATAAACGAACCGATATTACCTGCCATATTCATCGTTCCAGAAACCGCGCCGGCGTTTTCTCTACCGATATCAACACAAAAAGACCATGAAGGACTCAAGGTCATGTCGGCACCAAAAATCGCAATAGACAAGAAGAAAATAGCGCCTCCTACCTCGGTGCTATACACACTGCCAAGCAAGCCGCCGGCTGCCAGCGTAAACCCGAGAATGGCCGGCAATGTGCGCGATAATTTCCATTGCCCCCGGCTGTATATCCGGTCTACCAACCATCCAGAGAACCAATTCCCGAAGGCGCCGGCGATTAGAGGGGCCGAGGCATAAAACGCCGCTTCAACGGTGCCCAGATTGTACTCTGCTTTGATGTGAGGAAATAGCCACGTCAAGGTAAAGAAAAACGTAAAGTTACTCGCAAAATACTGCCCCATCGCCAGCCACATATTCTTCGATGAGAACAATAAACCTGGTGAAAGTTTTTGCTTACTGGCCGACGGCTGCTGGCGGTTTTCAAGGATATATGCCAGTTCTTTCTCAGACATGCCGGTATGCTCTGAAGGATCATCCCGAAACCAGAAATACCACAATAACGCCCACACAACACCTATCGCACCGAGCACTCCAAAAGAAAGACGCCAGCCAATCGTAGTAATCATCCAAGCCACTACGGGGAGAGCAAATGCAGCTCCCAGACGCGAACCGGAAAAGTTAATACCAGTGACAAGCCCCCGCTCTTTCATGGGGATCCAGGAATACACCGCCCGTGCCATTCCAGGAAAGGCTCCCGCTTCCCCGACACCAAAGAGGAAACGACAAACCAACATGGTTACATAATTAAACGCCAGGCCTGTAAGCGCCGTAAAAATCGACCAGAAGGTAACAACGGCGGTTAAGATGCGCCGTGGCCCATACTTGTCTGCCAGGATACCCGATGGGGTTTGAAACAACGCATAACCAAGTGCAAAAACGGAAAGCACCCAGCCCATCTGGGTATCTGTTAATCCAAGATCTGCAACCACATCGGGCTGCGCAGCCGATATACACACCCGATCAACGTACAGAAGCACCGACAACAAAAACGTGCCAGACACAAACGTAAAACGTTTTGGAATGAGGGTTGATTTATTGAGAGACATCGGGGAGCTATTCATGTTATTTCCTGGATAAACTTCTTACGACATTTGTCAGCGCGTCACTGCGCCCGACATTTCCCGGAAACACAACATAAACAAGCCCGGGAAAACGACTTTCGTCGCCTAACCTGTTTACTGGCACGCCTGGTATGATTTGCCCCAACACCATCGCACGTTTAACTCCGAGACTGCGGGTTGCCACATCGCTCGAAGTAATCCCACCTTTTGCTACAATGTAGCGCGGCCTTACCTCAAGATTTGCCACCACAGCAACCAGACTGCGGGAAACGATGCCAGCAATCTCAAGACTATGGGTTGCGCTTGTGCCCGTAGCAAGTTTGCGACTCGTATAAAGCACGGTATCAATACCTTTGCGCAGACTTTCTTGCACGTTAAAAGTGGCTTCGACAATTTCGCCGGCGCGTGTATCCGCATTCAGTAAAGCAGATACATTTAACTCAACAGCATTTACGCGGGCAGTTACATCAGCATTTTGCAGTATGTGGTTTAACTGGTGGGTGGACATCGGCACATGACTCCCTACGACAATAAGGCCGGCACCTTCGTCGGGAAGGTTGAGGTCTTCTGCTATTAAAAGGGGGTGCAAATTCTGGCCGGCGTAGGTCCTGACAAAAGAAGCTGCTGTGCGGTATAACAACTGTTGCCCTTCCTTTTCTGCCATCAAGCAGCCGAGGGTGACGACCTCCAAATCTGTCATATTAATGGCATTCGCAATACAGACGCTGCCTTTGGGCAAAGCCAGCAAGATGTCTCTTACGACTTCCGGGCCGCCTGTTCGAATATCTTCAATTGAAAGAGACGCTACAGTATCAGCCGGCACTTCTCCTGCTGTTTTTTCTTCAACCCAATTGCGCAGGTTTGACGAGGAGAATCCAAAGGAAGCATCTTGGGCAAAGGGGGTCTCGCCTACAGGTACAAGTACACCTTCTTCATCAACCCAGTGGACATCTTGTATGGTAAGCCGCCCCCCTTCCTCGAAAAACGGGATGACAACCCGTACAGCATCATCCACACCCAGCACATCTGTTAACGCATCTACTTCAGCCGGGTAATGCCCGCGCAAAGTGGAATCGCTCCGACTCACAACGTTAAACCTGCGATTGGTTGAGATCGCAGCCGACAACAGGCTCTCTCCTACTTCTCGCGCAATAGTTTTTGCTCGATCCCCCGACACACTGCGGGCATTTGTGAGGATAAAGAACAGCGGTGTTTTATTGCGAAACTCCTGTGCAATGCTTTGCTCCGACCATTCTGTTAGCACAGGTATATTCGCGACAGTCTGCGTACCTGTAGGATCATCGTCGATAACAACAATGGTACGATCCAACGCTTGCACCATCTCCTGTACATGCCCCAAAGCGTCACCTGTCCAGGGTGGCGGCATTGCAGCAAGGAGCGTATCGCGGTTCTTTCTTTGCATGATCGATCAGCCTTCTTCACTGTCAAACGTACTATCAAACGCACTGCCATTCTCACTGCCAATCTCACTGCCATTCTCACTATCGAACTCAACGGCAAAAGCACGAACGGGTGCCCCATCGCCGGCGATTTTGATCGGTACCGCGCAGAACATCACTTTATCACGTGTTAGCGCATCCAGATTGGTCAGTCCTTCAACAATCACGATATCTGCGCCCAACAGAATGCGATGAATCTGCGTTATTTCCTCGCGATTAAACGGATCAGCAACCGCCGGCGGCTCCACACCGACCATCGGTAAATTACGCTCAGCACACCAGCAGGCGAGTTCTTCGCTGATCCGCGGTAACTCTTCTCGATATGCTGGTTTGCCGTGATATTTGCTCCAACCCGTCTTGATCAACAGACTATCACCAGGCGCTATCCGATTTGGAATATCTCCCAAGTGAGCTACAGTAATGAGCCCTTTGGGGCCAATATGGGAAACATCAGCAACCCACGCCGGCCCCATACACTGACTCAGCGGAATATCTTCCACCGTCTTGTCACTCACATCATAATGCAACGGGGCATCGAGATGCGTGCCGGCGTGAGAATACAGGTGATACGTGCTGGCATTCCAGCCGTGCTCGGCGACGGTGTAGGTTGTCTCCGTTGCAACGCCACGCATCCCCTCCTTCAGCGTCAGGGTTAGATCAATGATTCGTTTATCAGACCACATGATTCTGATCGCTACAGATGGCTGATAATGGCATCGGTGATTTCTTTTGTTTTTGCTGTACCGCCAAGGTCTGCACTGAACACGCGTTGTTGCATTGCAGCATAAATGCCGGCTTCAATTTTTTGCGCTGCTTTTGTTTCGCCAAGATGCTCCATCATGAGCGCAGCAGACCAGATAGCACTCACAGGATTGGCGATCCATTGCCCTGCAATATCTGGTGCAGATCCATGAATGGGCTCAAACATGGAAGGGAAGTTTTTTTCAGGATTGATGTTGCCACTTGGTCCAAGTCCAAGACTCCCCATCAAGGCGCCGCCCAGATCACTGAGAATATCTCCGATCATGTTTGTAGTGGCAATCACATCAAACCGTTCAGGACGCAGAACAAACGAGGCGGCCGCATTATCCACATACATTTTCTCGTAGGTCACATTGGGATGCTCTGCGCTGATGTCTTCAAAAATCTGATCCCAGTACACCATGCTATGGATGAGGGTATTCGATTTGGTGACGTTTGTTAAATGGCCATTGCGTTTGCCGGCCAATTCAAACGCATAGCGGGCAAAGCGCTCAATGCCTTTGCGGGTAAACACACTGGTTTGCAGCGCAAATCCTTCTGGTTCATCTGGATTCACAAAGTTGCCGATTTCAGAAAACTCACCTTCGGTATTTTCGCGAAGAATAATGAAATCGATGTCTTCCGGCTTTTTGTCGCGCAAAGGGCCCGGCACACCCGGTACCAGGCGAACGGGCCGGTAATTCACATATTGCTGAAAGTGTTTTCTTACCCGAAAAGTATATCGGATGGCCGGCAGCCTGTCATCAACATCGGGCCGGCCAATCGCACCAAAATAGATGGCATCAAACGCACCCAACTGTTCCAGCCCATCGTCGGGCATAAACGCTCCAGTTTCTTTGTAGTGCGTCGCGCTGTACGGAAATGAGGTAAAACCAAGCGTAAAGCCTTCAGCCGCAGCCACTTTCTCGAGCACCCGCAGGCCCTCCGGTATAATCTCTTGCCCGATGCCATCTCCCGGGACCACAGCGATCTTGTAATGCTTCATAGGTGGGTTAATTAAGTTATTTGTGCAACTGCGTTGCGTTTAATGGAAAAGTACAAAATGTACGAAGGGTTCGAGAAGTACGAAGGGTTCGAAAACGATGATTGTTTCGTACTGCTCGTACCTGTCGTACTTCTCGAACCCTTCGTACATTTCATTTACTTTCATTTCCTGACGCTTTCAGATGGACCAACACCCTCAGGCACCATCGTTGCATCCAGGGTCATGAGCCATTTGTCAAACTCAAATCCATCCTCTCTCATCGAAAACTGGATACTGTGCAAGCCGGCCTTTTCAATTTCAATATGGATGGTTCCGGGTGAACCACAGTGATTTTCGGGTACACGCTGGGCTGAGGCCCAGGTCCACTGCTCTTTTCCATCACACCATTGCATACGTTGACCCGCTTCAGGCCAGGCACCATTCAGGCCGGCGTGGATGCCATTGTCCTCTGTGCCCGTCGAATAGGCACGTGCCCAAACCGTGTAAAGGCCGGGCGTATCGAACCATACATTGTATGACAGAAACGGACCGACGCCGGCTTCAGGATAAAAATTGATCCCAACGATTAGAGAATCGTCGTGCGTGGTTCGTGTATCAGGCAACCCTTCGATATAGGCCCCGCCGCTGGCATTCATGGTGTGATCTGTAGTTGCCAGGGCCACTTCGTCTTCTCCGTTGATAAGATACCAGGCCCGTTCTGTATTGTTGGCCGAAATAGAGTGAAAGTTTTCTGCTTCAACAACAACGAGGCCGTCTGCTTCAAGAAACGGGCGAAGGGACTCATCTATCACGGGTATCTGATTTTCGGTACAGGACAACGTGATGAGCATGAGAAAGGTAGAGCAAAACAACAGCGGGGCGTGTCGTTTCATAGCGTGGGATAGGTTTCAGTTGTCAGGAGTGCATCAGGGCTATACAGATTACTCTTCAATCCCTCACAAATTGCCAATATTAAGTAGCGATTATCGAGCTTTTTGTCATCCTGAACGCGGTGAGGGATCGATAGAATTCATTGGGCCATCTCAATTGATTCAAGCATGGATTCCCCAATCAAGTTGAGGACAGGCTCCTCGACTTCGCTGTGGAAGGCTCTGATTAAAACACATCATACAGGCATTTTTAGGCGTTTGCGCTTTGGAAAGATACTTCGCTTTGCTCAGTATGACATGACAATATACGTGTGCTTGTACCTGGCAAATAACTTCTTACCAGACAACGCTATTCTACGCTGTAGGCAATCAGTTGCCCTTCCTGCATTACAGGCACGTATAGCATACGGGATTCTTTGATAAAATCCACATCTGCAGCGCCCTGTCCCAGTTGTTTGAGCAGCGTCGCGCCTGAACCTTCCTGGAAGTACATCAATCGGCCGCTCATCCAGCCAGATGTGAATATGCCGCCTTTGTCATCAGGCTCAACGGCATCCAATGCGCCATCCGGTGTACTGCCGGCCAGCGTGCGCACACTTTTATCTGCAAAAGAAACCGCCTGAAAATACCGCGACTGCCCAGGGTTTTCGGCAGAAACATCGCCGGCAACAACCACCAACTCATCTCCAATGACATGTGCCCCATTCGGCATCTGAATCTGGTCCCCCTCAAACCAGACGTCCAGCGTTGTACCGTCAAATTTGTAGACCTTGCTGTACCGGGAATCTGTAACGAATACGGAACCATCTGAATGCACCGTCACATCGTTTAGATAGACATCGCCTTCCACCTCATATCGATTCTGTATTTCTCCTGAGGGGAGAGCTATTTCAACCAAAGCATTAAGATCTGAAGACCAAAGTCGATCGCCGGCAATCGCAATCCCTTTGGGTGCATTGAGGCCACTCACCCACGCCTGCTCCAGCATCTCACCTTCAGGAGATACCTTTGCGATGTATCCATTACCATCCATCTCAGCGCCATCGCCCACAATATTGGTGATGTAAAGCACGTCGTTGCCGGCATCATAAATCACCGACTCAGGACGGTCCAATCCAGCTTCCAGCTTCCATATCTCAGTAAGCTGTGGTACATAAGCTTCGGGTGCAGAAGCTTCGGGTTCGGGCGTTGATGTACACCCTGTGGTTGAGGCAAGCAGAAAAAGACCTAGTGAGAACGAAATAAAACGGGGAGCGCGATATAACATATGAAAAAAGCTTCGATTAAGGTGTAGTGGGCGTAGATTACGCAAAACCTAACTTGCGCAGCAGCCCAAATCTACAGATAAACGAAGCATTGTTCAAATGTGGCTATGCCACGGCCAATACAATGTTAAATGCTCCCTGCCAGGCCTCGTCTCTCGGGTTTTCAAACTCAACCGTCAGCGCTTCCCTGCCCTGTTGGTTCAGGCGTCTATAAATTCCGTCTTGCATATTCCGATCGCCATACTGAGAGAAATACGATTGGGTAATGAGCCGGCTGTATCCAGGTGCATCAACACGAAAATGAATGTGCCGCGCTGTCCTGCCTGTATATTCGCCGGGAATGATCGAGCTAAACGAATAGGCACCGTCAGCCCCCGTCACAAATCGCCCCCAGAACTGGAAGTCCTGGTCGAGATCCGGATGCTCAGCAGAATCATCCGGATGGTTGTACAAGCCGGCCGAAGAGGCTTGCCAAATTTCAACAACGGCGTCTTTGAGCGGCATCCCTTTCTGGCTCATAACGACGCCATTTATATGAACCAATTGCCCGAGTGCAAGCTCATCTTCAGGGAGTTTGCGTGTCAGATCCGTATCGTTGAATAGCTGTTGTTCAATACTCGGGATCGGGTAAAACGGCCCTTCAACCTGTGCAGGCGTAACCGGTAGATCATCGGGGACCCACAGATTGCTGTCATCTGCACAGACCCATCCAACTGGCAATGTAAGCGCTGCACCCGCCGTCAGTATATTGAGAAAACGCCGGCGATGCATCCCTGTTGTAATTCCTGGATCTGCCTTTTTCATTGTAAACCTGGAGCGTTGAGTAAAACTGTACGAAAGTAAAGATACTTGGACAACGTACGAACTGTACGCCTTATTTTATAATACAATGTTTGGCCAGTAAAAAACTCATCATGGGGAAAACAAGCAGGCCGGCTTCTTGAGCATGAATGAATAATATCAGGCTTCAACACCTATCACCCCGCATGCATCTCAACAATATCCGGATGCACTTCATCAAGGGTGAGCCACAAATCATTCTCTAAACTCGGATCGTTGGATCGAACAATATTTAAACTGATTTGAAGCTTCTTGAGTGCTGTGTCGAATCTGCTTTTTGTACATCCAAATTCAGCAATGGCCATTTTCCTCAGATCACCTGTAAACAAAGGCTCCATGCGCACAAGCTCGAAAACCTGTTGGGAAAGAGGATCCAGTTCAGCGACCGGTTTGAAATTAGCTGGGTAGTGGACGGTGCGGAAATGCTCCATCTCCATCAGAACGGCGTCTCCGCCCGGCACCTTGCCATAAAACACTTCGTCTGGAAACGTCTGGGGAATCAACGTTTTCCAGGACCAGACCGCTTTCACCCTTGGACTCCAGCCGCCCGCTGCTGGTTTTTCTTCTGAAAGATCTGTGTTATCCCAGAGTGAAGGATAGGGTGATTTTTTACTCCCAAACACCGTACATACTTTGTTTGCAAGCACAAATTCACAAGCTTCTTCAAACGTTTTGATCATTTTAGAGTTTTCAGTCTTCGGTTATCGGTCTTCGGTTATCAGTCTTCAGTTTGGGTATTGTTTGGGCCGATAAAATCTGCTTTATCCGGAAAATGTGTTGATCCGGTTTGGGTGATTTTTTGTACCGTATAGCCTTTGAATGGATTGGGACGTACGACATCCGACCAATTAAATACAGCGCGCCGGCGTACGATCCCTGTGCGCAAATCGTCGGGAGATATTAAATCGATTCGACTTGCCTCTGGGCCCCAGGCAAAACGGGCGCATTCTACGGCAGTTGCCGATGCGTCCAGTCCCCTCAACAATGCGTAGGCTGCTTCGGGTTTAGGTATCACAGACTCATCCACGATATCTACATTCAGCACAACATGCTGCTCTTCAAACAACGCAACATTTTCTGTGTCAATCTGGGTAATTCTGAGCGTAAGCTGCAAACTAATCCCCTCCCTCAAGTCGGCAGGTTCATTGCTGTTACCCAGCAGTAATTCGTTGAGCTGAATCTGTTTCAGCTTGCCGGCAACCACCTTAATCTCATCCACAATTTGCGATTGGCCGTCTATCAACACTTCTTGAAATAGAACAATGGGATTTCCCCCTCCCGCTTCTATTCTTTCGATTTTCAGCATGGCTTCACCCGCATAGGCACTTTCCCAATCAAAACGGAGGGACAATCTGCTATCGGGATTATACTCCTTCCGATCCGTTGAGAAGGTCACTGTACTGAGTTCTTTTTCAACTTCGCCGGCTTCATCTGTTATATTAATTTTCAGATTTCGCGTCCCTTGCGTAGCGGCAGAAGATAATCGCCGATTGTACTCCGGGTCTTCAAATTGAACAAAATAGGGGCGCAGGGGCAGTCTGAATTTATCTTCGTCAATCCGATGCATAGGCAACGGCAGCGCCTGATAGTAATCATCTGTAAACTCGGGATGCCCAATACGCGCAATAACACGAAGCGCGCTACCCGGCGTTAATCCACCAAAGAAGGCGTCAAATGCTCCCTGATCATCTGGTGTTAACCGAAACACAAACTCATTGCCATTGCTCTGCGCTACGAATTCATAGCGATAGGTCTGGCTCGTGTCGGAGATTTCTATAGATACCCATTCCCGGATATTTTCAGTGATAAAATCGGCTATGGCAATATCTGGATCTCCATTTGTATCAAAGAACTCATTACCCTCCGGCAAAATTTCTGACGCATTCCCTCCCTCAACATCTACAGCAATAGCAAAGATCAGCTCTTTATTCCAATTTGAGGACAACGAGCCAGGGGCCGGGTTCACGAGTTTCACCTGCAAACGAAGTGCATCGTACGCATCCGCGCCTGCAAAAAACGCTTCATCAATCGGCACGCTCTCGGCTGAAAGCAGCCGATCGGGTTCAAAGAAGCTTGCCCACGTTTGTAACGCACGATCACGCCGGCCTGTATGCGGTAGCGCCACCGGCCTTGGCATCCGATGCTGAACCGGCATGCTGCCGGAGACCATCACGTTGCCCCGTGTATTTTCCCCTGCAACCAATCCACTTTGACGAATCAGTTGGTTGCGAAAAGCAAACGATACGCCCGGCCGATCGCCAACAATCATATAACTTAATGACCCGGGCAAGATTGCCTGCCAACGATCTGCCACTGAAGCAGACGCATTGAAAGCGTCTTCATCGCTTGCACCAATGGCTGGCATCGGCGGATTGGGTAACACCGGCAAAAATCCTTTAATCGCTTCCGCTCTGAAATGCGTTGGCAATCCGGCTACGGGCCGGCCAGAACGGGCGGCACGGTATTGCACCTGATACGGCTGCGCCTGCCACCAAAGCGTTCTGTCAGCACCCTCTTCAATTTCCAGCGGCCCTGCAATTCCGTTATTTCCTTCTGTGTAGGTTACCTGTGAGCGCAATCCACTTACCCCCCACGGCCATGCCCGACTGACAAAAGTTTGTGCAGACAAATTCGCCTCAGGAAAAGACGCAGCAAGCACTGTATTTAATGTATCTGAATCTTGTTCGAGATGCATCTTCAGGTTTTTCACCACGGCCCTGTCCGTAACACGTGCCACTAAATGAAGCACGTCATTCGACGTATTCTCATCTATTTGTGACTCGTATAGCGACAAGCCTCCCTGCACAGCAATCACTGCGTAGTGTTTCCGTCCGGCCTCCCCATCAGGATCAATGATTCTCCATTGTCCAGGAATGTGTAATGGCTGTACACCAACTGTTTGTGGTGGTGCAAATTCAAACGTATTTATCGCGCCATTAATTTCTGCTGCAGGATTATCTTCGACAGGATTATCCTCGGGAGCATCTCCTTCAGGCACTTCCTCATCCGTTGGAACGGCTTCCATATGAAACGGAAGCGTAAATCCGCCAAATTGTCCTTCTCTAAAGCGTAAACCCTTTATTTCCGAGCGCAGCGGAAACACCTTACGTGCAAATCGCTCAGAACCGCTGAGCTTTGTCAAAATAGCGTAGCCGTACGTTGCTGTTAGTATCGCTTGATTTATGGATGGATCTGCGCCGGCTTCTTCGTCAGGTTCGTTTATCTCCCTGAATCGTAGAATGGCAAAGGGTGAATCAGGACACAGCTTGCGGTGCGTTTCCTCACCCCACTTTACGCTTTCGGTAGTCACAGAGCCGGATGATTCACCGACATTCAGGAAATGAGATGCAATCGGCAACAGCACGCCGGTTGCTTCATCAAGACACAGCAGTTCGACAGAAACGAGCAATTTCTTGTAAGAATCCACAGCCCTTTTAAGCTTCAGCCCCAGATATGGGCTTACAGCAAAACTGACCGGCATTCTATTTTCTCCCGCTTCTGTATTGAGCAAAGCAGGTAGTGCAGTTGCTGCAGCATGACGAGAAATTGCACGTAAAGGCGTGTTAGCATCCTCTGTGGCAATCAGCCCGGCATCGAGCATATGTAATCCCGGTGCGTACCATTTAAAGGAGTTATCGAGGGTGCGCCCGCCTTCGACCGTGCCGGCTTCAAAATGCGACTGAACTTCTTCAGGTTGTAAGGCCCTGTCGTATAAAGCCAGTAAGAAATAAACCCCGCGCCAGGGTACATCGCCACCCGTAATTTCATTCCCAAGTACAAGAGAAAAACCGGATATCCAGTTTATAAAGTCGCCGGCATCTGAGCGTTGCGTTACCTCAACCCCATCGATGTACATCCGCGACACACCCGTATTTTCATGCACGTAAACAACGTGTACACGGTCTTCAACATCTGCACTCACACGGGGCGTAACCCGTTTGAATTCCAGACGCCCATTATTATTGAGGCGGTAGCTACAGTCATAATTCGCCTGCGTAGCGTTACCCACACGCTTATAGCCAAGCGTCACATTTCTGTTAGATGTACTCTCAGCCAGCGAAACGATTCTTGCAGGATCATCGACACCTTGTTCGAGATCCGCTGGGCGAATCCATGCTTCGATGGTGATTTCGCTCGAAGCGCGACAGGCTTCATTCAAGGCTGTTGCCGGCGCAACAGATCGTAAGATCATCGAATTGAGAATCTCCAATCCCCCGCCTTCAACCCACTCCGCATGAGTACCAGGATCATCCAGATTTTCCCAGTTATCAGGGAAACTGATGCGTCTTTGCATCTGTAAATCCAGCGGCGTGCCGGCACCCGATCGATCTCTTACGATCGTCCCTTCCCCTTCTTCAAACGTATACAACGCAACGAGGCCTTCAGGAGTATCTTCCTCAATGGTTACTTTACTCACCTCCTGCGGCACAAACCAACTGCCTGGGCGCCACTCCAGCGGGTCGGCGGAAGCAACCTGCGTTTCCAGCAACGCATTTGCAGACACGGATGATGGCGGGTAAGCGCTACGATGCACATTGAATATCTGATGTAATGCAGTAGACCTGCCCATGCGCGCCGGCGTATCGGGCAAGGCAGCCATCACACTCTGCAATCCTTCTGTTTCAGGCTCTTTTTGTGGATGCTGCACCCTGAACCAGCTCTCTTGCAGCGTATTCGGATCAAGCCGTGCCCAGGTTCTGCCAACTGCGGTATCGAAGCCAGACAATAGAATATCAACCGGCTCTTCAGCCCCCCAACTGGTCAGATTGAAAGCCAATGATTTGTCTTCCGCGGCTGTCGACAAATACTTAATCGGATCCACGTGCAGCGGCGTATTGGCCCCGGAGACCTCCGGCTTATTTTCATTTTGGAGCCGGCCAATAAATGGTAGCGAAAGTAAAAGCCATTGCGGTGATCTCGGATCTGAAGGACCGTAATATTCAGGCCGGCTGAGAATGCCATCCTGGGTGCCATTTGGCAGGAACTGCAACGTCGTTTCACTTACGCCGGTAATGGGCTCCAGATTAATCCAATGCGGCGCACTGGCCTCTACGATGAAGGTCCCTGAGGCCAGTTTATCCAACTCAGCATCCGCTCCCTCACTCAAGCGAGTCCGAATACCAGGGGTCAGATATCCATAGCTGGATGACCCAACATTTGCAGTACCCGAGGCCGTTGGTACAATGCTGTCTCCATCACCGAGTGCCTGTAGAAATGATTTAAACTGATTCGGAGACGCAATCCGTACTTCCTGCACGGTAGTCCAGCGCCGGTCTGCACCGAGTACTGCCCCCTCTGTCACATGCACAATCTGGTGCTCAACAACAGCCAGGAACTGCCACGATAATTCGCTGGCAAAATCAAACAACAGTTTGCCCGATCCCACGACGATCAGATCAACAGGCACCTGATGCTGGTTGAACAAAATTCGGATGCTATGACGATAATGATCAAGCGAATCAGCCTGTGATTGCGCCGGCAGCGTCAGTTTCGTTTTATCCGCGCTCATCTCCATACCTGCCGGCCAGGAGACAAGATTTTTAACCTCTAAAAACCCATTGAGCAGCAGCACTTCTCGCCAACCTTCATCTCCTTGCCATGTGGCTGTATAGCCAAAAAACAGGTCGCCGGCTGATGAATCAAAAATCGGATCAACCTCTTCAGTAATTGCTACAGGAGACGTTGCCTCTTGCAGGAATTCACTCCACTGACTCTGCAGGAGTGCTTCGATAAAAGCCGATTGAAGAACCAGCGTGGGAATACCTGATTCATTGGCTTCAGCCTCAAACGTAAGGGCCGCAAATCCAGGGGCATCACCTGATGTTAAGAACATGCCCGGCAACAGTTGGAGATCTTCAGGAATCTCCGCACTGGCCGTAATCTCGCCATTGTCCGTTTTCGCACCTGCTTCAGCAGTAGATTTCTCTTTTAACCACTGAAATTGCATGGAGGAATCACGCACCACAAAACGATCGCTATCCGTTTCCAGATCAATGTCATCAAACAGGGTTGCTGATTCCCACGAGGTACCCGATCCATCGCCGGCTAACAAGTCAAATGCAATGACTGCAGAAAACGAACCGCGGCGTTCTGCATTGGCATCTGCCATCTCACGCTCTCTCCCTAACTTGACGATCACGCTCAATGAAACACTGTGCGCCGGCACCGCAGGATTCAGGTGCAACGTGACCTTTTCTGATGTAAGCGGACTCGATGGCGCGTTTTCTTCCGTTAGTGCAATTTCAACGACTTCAGGTCCCGTTCCGTCTGCAGCAAACCTGAGTGCTGGCACATTCACAATCCAGCTCGCCTCAAATTGGAAGAACTTGAGGATCAATCCGCTAATTTCCAGCGCTTCTGTTCCATCGTCGTCGACCAAGGCAACGTTTGTCCAACATAACAAGGGGGCATTGGAAAACTCATTTTCCCGCAGCGCTACCGGCCACTCCATAACTTCAGACTGGAGCAAAATTGCATCAGACGTATCACCAGCTTCGCTCCCTTTAAAAGTTAACGCGCCCGTTATTTCATCCAGGAGAAAAGTAATCCGGACAATATTACTAAAATCTGTTTGCTCAAAAGGCGGCTTCTCTGAATCGACTGCTTCCAGCGGAAGCTGCAGCCGGCCATCTATCTGTATTTTGCTTACAGCGTCTCCGACAACAGCAACATTCACAAGGGTAAGCGGATGAAAATGGAGGCCGAACAACGGCAAAGCAATGTATCCAGCAGTATGCTCTGACGTATCCCCCAGGCGCCATTCATACCCTGTCAAAAAATTGAGTTCTTTAGATGCAGCCTCCGGGTCGTTGATATCCAAATCACGCGCTTCAGCAACGTCCGACGTCTCGCGCACAAATGATCCGTCGGCTACAGGTAAGTCCCTGAACCAGAAATGCCACAGATCATTGCCAATATGCAAAGGGAATGATGTTAAGGCAGTCGTCAAATCATATCGATCTTCCAAAATCTTTTCGTTCGCCGTGTCAACACCACCGGCAAACCTGATCGGGGTTTTGACCAGCCGGGCGCCTACCCGACTTGCGGCCCGAGATAATCCACGCTGATCTCGATACCAAACGGTGTCTTCTTCGGATGCGTCTGTAGCCGCTTCGATTGAAACAGAGGCGGCCATGCTGCCGGCTTCTATTTCAAAAGACGCGCCATTGCCAGACACATCGTTCATTGTGCCATCATCCTGGTCATGGAAGACCCCGGAAAGTCCTCTTAAAGCTTCGTCCTCTTCCAAAAGCCGGGCTTCAGACAAGCCCTTGCCTTTAACCACAATGCTTCCGGGATACGCAGCGCCGTCAATACTTGCTTCTTCTATCGGCCACTTTAAAGGCTCAACCAGGTTTTGTACGCCCTTCTCCCCTGCATCATCAATTTCAATCACGTCAGTTGCATCCGCACGAGACAAGCTGGCGCGCTCGCTCATACGTAACCAATGATTCGCAAAGGTCTCGCGCGTGAGCGGCTCCGGTGGTTTGGGCGGTTCTGACTCCGGCAAAGGCGAGACTTCGTCGGCTGTCTTGGGCTCTGGCGGCAACTGTGCAAGCGCGTTTACCTGATCCGTGTACGGTAAGTCAAAACGAAGCTGTGGATTTAACTGATCAATACCGCCGTCTCCACTTGCCCCCCCTTCAAACAAGCCGGGCGCTTCTTTTGCATCGAGCACGAGTCCGGGCAAGGACAGTGCAGCCAGAGGCAGGTCAAATAATTCGGTTACGTCTTCTTCCTCCTGGTACGTCTGCCATTCAGCAGCAGGTGCCGGAGACGCACTGCTGGTCAGCAGCGGCCAACGAGAGGCTCCGTTGCCACTTTCAGCGCCAAAAGAACCTACGTCAAAAGGAGCTACCCCAAAAGACCAATTGGCCGGCCTGCTCTGCTCATCAACACGCAATTCAAAGGGGGCCAGTTGCCGGCTGCGGTTGGGATAATTTGGGGGCAGATCGTTTTGCGTCAGCGGCAATGTCTGAATCATCGGCAGCGTGGGATGACGCAACCAAACCCATGCTTTGTACAGGCTGAAGAAATCTGCAGGCAGCAATCTCCACGGCTCATCCGATGCATCTGCACCGGCCGGCGTGATCTCTGTCATCGCGGTGAATACCGTCGGATCTGCTTCATACCCCGCCTGCCAGTTATCCAGGCTAGCAGAAGGATCTGCTGCGCTGCGCGCCGCCAGTACAATCTGATCGAATTTAAAGAAAACGGGTGATGGAAATAGATCAGTTGCTGGCTTGTGCGTCCGCAATGGAATGGATTGCAACCCATTGACCCAATCTTCCAAATCGGGTAGTGCATCCTCTGCACGAGGCTTGCCTGTACTCAACCAAAAAAGACCGTTCAGGATGATTTCGGGATCAACAATATCCAGCTTGATTGAATGGAAGCTATATCGCCGGCCGGCCGAGGCAGTGTCTGCGGGCAGACGGGATAATTTCCAAACGCCACTTGCCTTCGCTAACCGGGTAATCGTCAGATTCCAGGGCTGTTCTTCTGGCCGGTCATTTAATGTCCCTTCATTTTCATTTCCATAGGCCACGACACCCTCCAGTTGGGATACAGTGCTGGCAGGATTGTTTGCGTTTTCTTGTTCACTATCGAGAAATATCTGCTCTGTAAAGTTAGGTACAGGGAGTTGTGCCCATCCATTCTCAAGCGGGACATATCCCCAAACGCAAGCCGGCTCAACTGGCTTTGTGCGATCGCTCCATTCAGGGAGCGGCAGATTCTGGCTTGTGCGTAATTGATCTGGCGTTTCAATCGGGCTAAAAGCCAATGCGAGTTGCAGCAGCGAAAGCTTGTCTGTGATGGGTTCGCTATCAGCATCTATCTGCCCCCATTCATACGTCGAAACGTTGGATAAATCTTCAGACCCAATCTTGATTTCAAGCGTATCTCCACCGCTGTTGTCTGGCACAATTTGAATCGTTTCAGGCACTACACGAGCAAGCGAAACAGGCGGATTTTGTGGATCATACGGATGCCGGTCACTCAGAATCAGGCTGATTTCACCTTCAGCAAAATTGAGTTTGGGCGCAGCGTTCCAGGGCAAAATATCCCAGTAGAGGTCAGGGATGCTGCGTGGATTGACAATTTCCATCGTTACCCAGTGCGGTAAAAACTCATCATCTTCAACAATAATCCCATTGAGCGGATGGCGCGGATTCAAGTCACGACTCAGCTGTAGCCATGCGCTTTGCCAGCGTTCTTCTTCCTCTTCTGTGAATCGCTCAAATTCTGGTTTCAATTCGTATTGCGTGCCGTCCTCTTTATCAGGTTGTACCCGCGCTACGCGAAAGGGCGCTTCGGAAAAAACGCCGGCATCTTCCCACGGCAATTGTACCTTTCCATAGAGCGAGAACCCGCTGGCATGGAGGGTGAGTTCACCAAGCAACCCTGTATGCCCGGGCCGCAAAGCGATGCGCGACTGTATTTCATCAATGGTGGTTTCACAAGGCTCCAAAGCAAGATGATCAAACAACCGACTTCTAGCGCTCCCCTGCTGCGCAAGCCGATCCACTACGATCTCGCCGGCAAGACAGGTCATTTCAGTAAATCCATCGTCTGCTGTTGACCAGTCCTCTGGATTCGCCTGAACGATAAGGAGCGATAAGTCGCCGGATGTGATATGCGCACGAATACCCTCAGCATCGAGCACACTGGCCGGCGGCATCGTATCGCCAGATTTCAACGTCCAGTTATAAGACGTATTGGTATCAGGCTGAATGGTCACAGACTTCACAAAGCAAAGCGCGATCTGTGTACCAGGCAAGTGTAGATCACCCAACCCGGGATCTGAAGCTGCTCGCTGATCCAGGTACAGGTTTCGAAATGCCGAGTTTTCCCGTACATCTGCCAATTTTGCAAAATCTACTACGGCAGACCAGAAGGGACCTTTTATAATTACGTTGTTCATGGCATTAAGACGTTATAAGTTCTTCCAGATCTGTCAGGTTACTCGGGGCCGCACCGCCGCGTCGTGCTACGATTCGTACATTCTCCGGATTTAGTACCGCTTCCCGATTTTGCTTAACAGGATCAGCAATTGCCAAAACTTCCAGATGGTAGAATTCAGGTACACTTATGGTTGGCAACCGAAGATCTCCGATGCCTCCCAGTATGCGCTCACCAAGTTGTCGGACTGCAAAATTTTCTAACGCATTGTCAAAAAAGACCTCGAATTGTATTTCAAGATTACCGTTAAATATTTCGATAATCTGGTACACAACTTCAGGATCTGGCAATGAAGAAAGGGTCCGTTGATGTGAAGTCCCGGCTGTCACTTCTGGCGCTTCACCAGGCCATTGCTCCTGTGCATGAACCGGCAATGAATCCCAAAAACGCTTCAATTCAATGTTGATACGGAATCTTTCGTCCAGAATATCAGGGTCGTCATTTCCGATATAGGTGATGGACGCATCAGGATCCGGTGAGACATACTCAAAGTCTCGTTGCGTTGTCCGGTTGATTTTAGATACCGTCGTTGCTGTCTGCGCGATGAGCATGAGGCGATGTTCGTAGTAGAAAGGCAGGGCCTTCCACTGCAGCACCAGGGCCCCCTGCTGGAACGTACCAATCCGCTCAGGCAGTTCGATGTCTCGCAAGTCGCTTTCGTCGATGGTATCTGCGTTGAAATCGATATGCGCCGGCTGCTCAGGATAAGACGCTGGCGTATCCGGATACTGGTTTTCGATTCTTATCAGCTCAATTCGGGGCGCATCACCTGAAATGGCTTCCAGTTGCGTGATCCACGCATTAAACGTTTGTCTTCGCAGCAAGGTAAAGGCGATTTGACGATAGGCAAGCTGCCGTGCAAGCGTCTGGTTTTTCTCCATGAGCGACTGCTCACGGTGCTGGCCCACAATGACTTCCCATGTACGTCCCGGCTTTGCCGGCACACCGGGTTTCATCGGAGGATCCAGCCTTGCTGATCGCAATATCACAGGTCGGTCTACTGGATTGATGCGTTCAATAACAACATCCAGTCCGCCGGCATCTACATCGGGAGGTGCCGGCTCGCGCTTGCGGTCTGCTGCATCATCAAAGAGATCAACCGATTGCAGGAAGCTGTCCCACAACAGCCCATACCGGTCATTCGGCCGCAAATAGTACCTGTAATTGTGTGCCCAGCCATCTCTGACAAGGTGGTTATAGGTGAGCCGACCGCTTTCGTCAGGCGTTGCGTGCGCGGGCGTACCAGATTTCGGATAGGCCGTTGCAACCCAGGGGCCAGCGTTATCTGCCGCAACAACATCTCCCGTGACATCCATAAATCGTTGTAGCCACGATAATATTTCAGGCAGTTGTTTTTCGAGTGCTTCCCCTGAAGCAGGTACATTAATCTTTTGATCATCGGGAATCGCCGGGTCCGTGCTATTGAGCGATTCAGCGTATCGTTTGAGCCGCAGCCACTGCGTGCTTTCCTCAGTGGATGAAGTGGCTATATCCGAAACAAGGGAATCAAGCGGCACGGTGAAATACGTTGCCAGATCGTCGGTTGCCAAGAACGGATTTTCTTCGATTTCCAGGCCTTGATCAGCATTTACCAAAATCACCTGCACCGGGTCCTGCCCTTCAATCATACGGCTGCGGATCAGGATATTGGTTGTACCATTCAGCGGCAGATTGAACGTCCGTTTAACCGGTAGCAGCAAGCCGTCTTCATCCAACTCAGGTTCGATCTCTGTTTGGCCGGCGGCTGAATCAGATTGATTGATGAGTGAAAACGGTGAGGGATGGCTGAATGACAGTTCTGCAGCCACATCGTCGTCTGCCTCTTCCTGAGTATTTTCCGAGGTGTCGGTGCGGCGAATTGTTATTTGCGTGTATGCTCTCTTTGGAAGAATAACAGGACGCAAGCTCATCTGAATGATCCCGAGCAATGCATCATTATCAGTCGCGCCTTCTTCCAGGCTCACGCTTCTGCCTCGTTGATAGAGCTGCTCAACAAACACATGTTTCCGATACAGCGCAAAGTCTGGATTCAGGAATATGACAAATCGGATGGCATTGATTAATTCATCGCCGGCTACGAAATCTCCATCCTTGTTTTGCAACATCAGCGTAGCTGACAATCCAAATCGTTGCAGGATGCCCCAGCCATATGGATCAGGTCCGGCCGGCGTTCCATTTATCAGGGCGGTTAAATCTCCAGGCTGTATCGGCGGGCTGGTTTGCAGCGTGGCCTGATATTCCATAAAAATCCGGACCTTGCCTTCTTCCAGCCGCGCACTGAAACTCAGCGGATTTTCTGCATGAATCAACCTAAATTCGATGCCGGCCTGAAGTTCAACAAACTTGAATGTATCATTTGGCGGCAGCGCCCCCCCGTTTGCCTCCGTAGCCACACGTACTGCATCCAGTATCTGGGCAGCATCGAGAACCGCAGCCGGGGCATCATATTCGAGTACAAGATCCCCCCTGAATTGGCCGGCTATGCTTCGTAAAAACGGATGTAACTGATCGTTTCGTACGCTGCCTGATGTACCAGTCAAACCCGGCCACTCAGGCCACTCCAGGATCGACTCGCGCCAGGAAAACCACGGAGCAAATAGCGACTCCGACCCTTCGATGCGTTGATCTGGTGAGAGCAGCCGGCGCATTGTACTTGGATACCACGCTTCCCACGCCTGTGTACTCAAGGTATCACCCGGTGTGAGCAAGAGGTCGTCGGCAGAAATCATCTGGATTTCCTGCACTTTGCTTAACGCCCCGGATAGTCGCGCAGGGTCGTTGAACGTATCTGTGGTATGCGCATCTGTATCAAGTTGCAGTAGTTCGTATCCCGCCGTTAAATCAAGCGGATAATCAGGCTGACTGCTTGGTCCCTGATTCCAGCGGAATCGGATGGCGCGTAATTCAGCCGGATGTATGTTGTATTCAACAGCGCTGCCGTTCTCAAGGCTGCTGGCCCCGAAAAGGAAATCACCTTGCGGCATCGGGAAATGAGCCAATCCAGTAATCCCACGCTGATCTTCCGGAGGTAACATTGCCATCTGTATCGGACGCGGCAGCCACTCGAGTTCGGCTGGCCGGCGTTCTTCAAAGGCATCAGGGACATCAGCCCGTACACGAATCACCAGTTCAACCGGACTCAGTGGCGACGGCACATCTTGTGCAGAAACGGTCTGGAAGAACACACGCCAGGACTCCGGCCGCCAATGCTGGGGACCCTCCGGATCTTTGGGTAAAATGCCGGCATTTCGCAACGCTTCAATCGAGATCGTTGCATCTTTTGCACGGCCGTCTACCTCATCAGAAGTAATCGATATTTTAATATCAGACCGCAGGGTACGCGCATTTGATGTAGGAAGCTGTTTACTACGCGGCCGGCTTGTGGCACTATCCAAACCGTAATTCCCGATGGGTAGCGTCGTTTCTTTTCTGAATACCAGGAAGTAATCTTTGATCGCTACGCGAGGCCCGTCCCGTTGATCAACCGGCTCGGTCCATGAGACGTTGACAGATGTTGGAATGATGAGTTCAGGCGTTGATGCTGCCTCAACAGAAGCTTCTTGCACTTCAACATTTTGCTCATTCAATGTATATTCTACACGCAATTCGCCGTCAACTGGCACGCGGGGTGGCTCATTCGGAAACCGTGTAGCTACAAGCGTTAATGGATGTCCTGCTTTGCCGGCATAATCAACGGGCGTAATCGTATACAAATAACTGCGCCCCTCAGTAGGCAATGCCGCAAGGTCTGCCGCCGATTGCTCGGTAAAGTGGTCAACCACCTGGAATCGGGGCTTCAAAAGATCCACCGTAAACGCACCACCTTCCGATGCCCCATCCGCCGGGCACAAGGCTGATGCTGCCTTAATCTGGTACACAACTTCACGCCCCCGACCATCGAGCGGCAACCTTCTCACGTCATAATGCATGAGATTGTGCTCAGGATTACGTTGTGCTTCTGTAAGCACAGCATCTTCAGGAAACGATTGATTCAGATCCCAGGCGATGGCTACGGTGCCGGCGTCTGTGTAATGCCTGACCCGTTGGAACTGCGGCGGATTTGTGCCAAAGTCTGTGAGATCGACATTAAATGTGCTCACACTAAGCGGGTCTTCATTTGGACTTAATGCCGACGTGGTATTCCGCTGAAAAAGAGCCGGCGCTTCCGGGCTTTGATCGACCGAAAGCCAGGCAGGCACTTCATCTTTTCTGACCCTGAAGACAAGCCCCATTCTTAAAGAAATAGACGTATCGGAAATGTCCATACGCTCTTCGTCGGTTGCATCTGCAAACGAGCACACGTCCTGAATCAGTTCATTGATAACAAGGCTCCGTACCTGAATCGCCTGCTTTTGCTTCGCCATGTCATCGATCAACACAATCAGGTCAGCTACCGCGCGGGAGAAGCTCCCCTCAGCCGCTGCAGGGTCAGCCAAGGATTTTAATGCGTTGTATTCTTCGTCGGTAAATGCTTCATCATTCCAAATCAGCTCTGCTCCCGTTGCAATTAACTTTGATTGCAAAACCGTAGACATCAACGTCAGAGCACCAGAATATGCAACGCGGGGCGTATAACCTGATGGGGTATAAACGGTCCGGTCTTCCTGAAACGCAACTTCCAGCGCCTGATCGTATGCCAGATTGGGATCTCTTTTGAAAAAGGGCGAGCCACTAAATTGCTCCTGTGCACCGCGGACCGCTGCTTCAAACGCATTGTCCGATGGATTATGCACCCGCTGGTCTTCCACTGAAGCCCCTTCGAGAAACTGCATTGGATCGCTAACCGGCAGCCATAC
>JBGCEN010000346.1:0-4451 GCA_045106435.1 Rhodothermales bacterium | reverse complement strand
CGCAACCATGGTATCGAACAGCGGCCCTGAAACGCGCACGCCATGCCTCGCCAGTACGGTGATGTCGTACTTTAGATTATGACCCACTTTTAATCGGTCATCTTGCAATAACGGTCCCAGGATATCAAGAATAGCCTCGGTGCGCGTCCCGTCAGGCAACGGTGTCGGCACATACACGCCCTGCCCTGCTTCCCAGGAAAATGACAGGCCTACCAGAGAAGCCATCATCTGGTTCACAGAGGTGGTTTCGCTATCAAAAGCAATGGTTGTTGCCTCCTTAAGCTCCTCCGCGAACGCCTGTAGATCATTTAAATTTCTGACAATGGAGTAGTTAACTTTGGCAAAATCAAACTGTGTCAGGGGTGAGTAATCGCCAAAATCAAAAGACAGTTCGCCCGATTCATTTGCGATGGGCTCCACTTGTTTTGGCGCTGTAGTTGACGCTGCACTGGTCTTTTTAGTCGCCGCTTCCGGAGGTGCTTCCCCTGCTAATTCTGCTGCTTTTTTCAACAGACGTTCGCGTAAAGAACCAAATTCAAGCTCTTGGGAAATGGCATCCAGTCGCGCCGTATCCGGCCGGCTTTGTTTTAACGCGTGCCAATCCAGATCAACTTCGACATCGGTCTTGATCGTTACCAACGCTTTGCTCAGCAATGCTTCCTTCTGCTGTGTCATCAATCCTTCGCGCGCGCGTTTGCCTTTAACTTCTTCCGCATGATCCAGCAGGTTCTCAACCGTACCGTACTCCTGAATCAGCTTCATCGCTCCTTTCTCTCCAATGCCATGTACACCCGGCACATTGTCTGCCTTGTCCCCCATCAAGGCCAGAATGTCAATAAACTGAATCGGATCGAGGTTATACTTTTCTTTAAATGTGGTGATCGTCACAGGATCAAACTCTTCTCCCCGGTATGCCGGCCTGAAGATGGAGATTTTATCCGTGATGAGCTGTTGAAAGTCCTTGTCAGGAGATACGATAACCACTTCTGCCCCATCGGCTTCCGCGTGCCGTGCTAACGTGCCAATTACATCATCCGCCTCAACACCTTCCCGCTCAATGACGGGTATGTCCAGCGCTTCCACGATATCTTTAATCGTAGGTAAATTGGCGAGCAAGTCTTCTGGCGGAGGATCCCGGTGCGCCTTATACTCAGCGTACATCTCATCCCGAAACGTGCCGCCGGGGCCCATCACATCAAACACAACCGCCACGTGCTCAATCTTATGATCTTCGATGAGCTTCAGCAAGGCGGAGGTAAACCCATAAGACGCAGAGGTATTCTGCCCCTTTGAATTGATCAGTGGCCGGCTGATAAAAATGAAGTGGGCGCGATAAGCCAGCGCCATTGCATCGAGTAGATAAAGTCGTTTAGGATTTTCCAAGGCTTAGCGGTCGACGAGTGACGAGTGACGAGTGACGAGTGACGAGTAAACTAACCAGATTTGATTTGTATTCAAACACCCCCGGATATTTGTCACCTGAAATTCGATAAGACGTTTCAAGTGGCGAATGCTGAGTTGCGAATGTCGAGTTTCGAATGTCGTGTGGCGAGTTTCGAATATCTTGTAACTCAAAGTCACTCGTCATTCGGCACTCGTCACTCGCCATTCACACGGCGTTCGAGCAGAAACTTTGCATTTGCCATCTGAACTTTACAAACTCAACCGTCTATGCTTTTTGTAAAAATGATTTTATCATCCCCTTTTGTATAGAAATTACGAATCCGAGCTTCTTCTGTATAACCACATTTGGGATAAAACGCCCGCGCTACCTCAAAGCCATCCAAACTGGATGTTTCAACGATGAGCAGCCGTACGTCCTGCTCTTTCAAAACGGTTTCTGCGTGATGCATGAGAGATCGGCCGCATCCTTTACCTTGAGCATCTTCGATCACAATCAACATCAAAATATTCCATGTGCCTTCTGTCATCATCTCAGGAATACAGTACAATACGCCGAGCGGCTTTTCATCCCAAGCCATAAACCAAAGCTCCTCATTGCCTTCTATGTAAGCATTCAGGCTTTCTTTAATCTGTATCATACCATCTGCATCAAATAACCTGCTTTCTTGAGCAAGGGCTAGCATAGATACAACGTGACTTGCGCCTACGGCAACGATGTCGGTCATCAAGTTTTCAGTGATCAGTTTTCAGTGATCAGTTTTCAGTGATCAGTTTTCAGAAAAAGAGTGTTAAGAACAATTAGGGCGGCGCGACTGCTTGCCATTTACTTTATAGGTACTCCGAATGGCGTATCCGCCAAGCGACAAAAACCCGAAACAGTGAACCCTAAACCCGGAACGCGTCACCGATAATCGGTGACGCCCCGTAAAGTATCCCCTTTAAACAGATGAAATTCAAGGTGGATAACTTTGGAACCACGCGCGTGCCCTTTGTTATAAACGGCGGTTTCACCTTGCATTTCATATGACAGCTTCTCAAAAACAACATCATTTCCCCAAACGTGTACTTGTCACTGGGGGCGCCGGCTTTATTGGATCTAACTTCCTCTTACACGTAGTCCCTCGATATCCAGACGTTTCTTTCTGGAATCTGGACGCGTTGACCTATGCCGGTAATCTTCAAAACCTATCTCAGTTGGAAGCCTATCCCAACTATCATTTTGCAGAAGGGGACATTGCGGACCCGGCGTGCATCAACACACTGTTTGAAGCGCATAAATTTACGACTGTCGTTAATTTTGCCGCAGAATCTCATGTTGATCGCTCTATTCTCGATCCGCTGACCTTTGTCAAAACCAATACGCTGGGCACGGTTACACTTCTCGATGCCGCCAGAAAGGCGTGGGACAAGGACGAAGACCGAAGATTTTATCATGTCTCTACAGATGAAGTCTATGGCTCCCTTGGCGATGAAGGTCTATTTCAGGAAACCACACCGTATGATCCCAGATCTCCCTATTCGGCGTCGAAGGCCGCCAGTGATCACTTTGTACGCGCCTACTGGCATACCTACGGGCTTCCGGTAGTCATCTCCAACTGCTCCAATAACTACGGGCCGTATCAATTTCCTGAAAAACTGATTCCGCTAGTTATTATGAATGCGCTTGACGGGAAGCCCATTCCTATTTATGGAAAAGGAGATAACGTGCGGGATTGGCTGCACGTGCAGGATCACTGCGAAGCAATCGACCTCATCTTGAGAAACGCTGAAACAGGCCAGACCTACAATATTGGTGGGGATAGTGAATGCTCCAATCTTGAGTTGGTACATCTGCTCCTCGATCAGCTTGACCTAGCTACCAACCAGGCAGCGGGGACATCAAAAGCGTTAATTACTTTTGTAAAAGACCGGCAGGGACACGATTTCCGGTATGCCATGGATTTCGGCCGGCTACACCGAGAATTAGGATGGTCGCCAGCTTTTACCCTTGCTGATGGACTACGCGATACCGTCAACTGGTATCTCAGTCATAAAGACTGGCTGAACGCAATCACAGACCAATCTTATCGTGCGTACTATACAAAACAGTACGAGGAACGATAGTATTGGTAATCCGAACAATTATAGCGAATCATCTAAACACCCCCTGAGAATAAAGTGGACTGGAAAGAAGGAGATATTGCGTCTTGTATCGTTAAACCATTAACAAAATTTAAAGACAGTCGTGGATGGCTTGGCGAGTTTTTTCGCGACGATGAATTGCCAGAAGCGCTCCACCCTGCCATGGGTTATCTGTCTTTAACCAATCCGGGCGTCTCCCGTGGTCCGCACGAACACGAACATCAAACAGACCTCTTCCTGTTTTTTAGCGGTTCATTTCGCCTCTATTTATGGGATGACCGTAAAACATCTCCCACCTATGGATGCCGGCAAATACTGGATGTTGGCCAGGATAATCCAATGATAGCCATTGTCCCTCCAGGGGTTGTGCATGCTTATTGGAATGTTGGAGAAACGGAAGCGCTCGTTGTTAATTGTCCCAACAAGCTGTATGCAGGAGAAGGAAAAGCAGAACCTGTTGACGAAATACGACACGAGGACATTGAGAATTCTCCATTCATCATGGAATAATGTAGAGAGACCGGGCAGAGAGGCCAGATATAAATGAAGTTACTTTTATTTGATATAGACGGGACGTTATTAATTTCAAAGGGCGCCGGCCGTAAAGCCATGCAAGGTGCTGTGCGACGGATCACAAACAAGCAAGATGTCACCATTGATGGCGTCGATTTTTCCGGGCGAACAGATCCACAAATCATCAAAGATGTCTTCGTCAACAATGGCTTCGATCCATCTGACTCTGAGCAGTGGATATCTGAAGCGCTTGAAGCTTACGTAGAAACCTTTACCGAAGCTTTTTCGCCGGATCAGTTTATTGCATTGCCGGGCGTACACGACCTCGTCAAAAAACTGCACGAAAGAGATGATATGCAGCTTGCAATCCTAACGGGCAATCTTGAAACCACTGCATATCTCAAATTGAAAAG